>JBCNVJ010000128.1:0-15629 GCA_039630255.1 Fervidobacterium sp.
CAAAAAATTCCTCTTAACAACAACCTTTTATTGACTAACACATTTGATATGTGTTTTTGTCGTTGATTTGTTTATTTTAGCCATTTCTGTATAAACTCAAAGACAGTTACTCTGTCTTTTCTTAATTTTTCTAACAACTGAGTACTGAATCGGAAAAGTGTCTGTATTTTTGTCTTTTAGAAAATTTCCTCTTATTGTCTACTTTGTATATAACAATTTTTCTTTCAGTTCGTTTTCACTGAAACTAAGTCTGTTTTCAGTTTTCTATAGTTTGATAAGAAGTTTGTCTAATTTCTTTCGCTTTTGAAATTTCTTAATTCTTTATAGTATCTAAAATATTTGCTGTTTTTATCGTTGCTATAAGATCATCTGTTTTGCAAGCAATGAATCTGAGCGGAAATTTTCCGATATTTATACTTGCACAAATGGTGCTTCTAGCGATCGAAGAAATGTTCCAGCAGATTTTGTTAATAAGACAAAAATCCATTATTTCTATGAATTAATGCTAGCTTACTATCCAAAACTTAACGCATATTCTAGAAAATTTTGCAGTTTTTATGAATGAATGTTGCATGGTATTTATTTTATTTCATATACTGTAATACCTCCATGTCTTTACCCATGATAATCGTACTACCAGGAATTATTTCCTTGTAGCTTTCTAAAATTTTCCAGAGCTTGTAAAACTTTTCATCTTTTTCGTAAGCTTGTGCATAAATTTTTGTCGCACTTGCATCCCCCGTACCTTTTATGTATTCTGCTCTGCTAAGTGCCTCTGCTTTTATAATAGCAGCTTTTTTATCTGCCTCTGACTTTATTCTTTGTGCTTCTTTTTCACCTTCTGCCCTTATGAGTGCAGCTATGCTCTGTCTCTCAGATTTCATCCTTTCAAAAACAGCATTTCTATTTTCGAGTGGAAGATCTGTTCGTTTTACCCTTACATCCATTATCTCTATACCAAATTCTTTCACGTTGTTTATAGAGAACTCAAGTACCTCCTTAAGAAAAGCCCTTTCTTGTGTAACAATCGTATCCATATCCAACTTTGCAAGAGTGTTTCTCAAACCAGAATAAACTATATCATCAAGTCGTGACAATGCGAGATTTTCAGTTCTCATGCTTTCAAGAAATAACTTTGGATTAGAAATTTTCCATATTATGAATGAATCAACCACTAGGGTCTTTTTATCCCTAGTTATCACTCGTTCCGGAGGATTATCGTATATAGAATACCTTTTATCAAACTTTACTACGTTGTCTATAAAAGGTGTTTTGAAGTTCAAACCTGGTTTATCTATTACCTGTTTTATTTCCCCAAATCTAAGTATTACAACATACTGAGTTTCATCAACAATTACAACAGATAGGGAAATGAATATTATAAGTAGGATGCTTAAAACGATCACGCTTATTACTACTAATTTTCTCGTCATTTTTCACCACCACCAAGTAATTTGTCCAAAGAAAGTAGGTTAATTTTTTGGGAATCATCGAGCATGATAATCTTTTTTGCCTTTGTAAGAACTTCTTGTAAAGTAGCAAGTTTTAGTCGTGTTTCTGTTACACGTGGAGATTTCTGGTATTCCTCAAGAAGTGCTAAATACCTCTGAGTTTCTCCTTTGGCTTTTAACACTTGTTGCTGTGCGTACGACTCAGCTTCTAAGATTATTTTCAAAGCTTCTCCTTCAATTTTTGGTATAAGGTCGTTTGCATATCTATTAGCTTCGTTTATGTAACGTTCTTTATCTTGTTTTGCGTTATTTACGTCATCAAAAGCAGATACAACTTCTGCTGGTGGTACTACTTCTTGAAGTAAGACATTGACTATTTTTATTCCAGCTTGGTACTTATCAAGCAGGTCTTGGACAATCAATAATACCTCATCTGCAACTTTTTCACGTTCTTGGGTGAGGATTTCATCAACTGTTCGTTTTGAAATTCTGTCTCGTAAAGCGGATTCGGTGACAAACTTTACAAGATTGCTCGGATCTTTTATCCTAAATGCAAATTTTACAGGGTCATAGACTTTATACGACACAACAGCTTCAACACTTACTATGTTACCATCACCTGTAAGCATTAGCGCTTCCAATTCTTTTGCCTCATATTTTCTGTCACCAACCGTTTTAAAACCTATTTCTTCCTTTCTTATACCTTGTACATCAACAATTACATGTGACTGAAAGGGAACAGGGGCATGCATATGGATACCTGGTCCGACTGTTGACGTGAATTTACCAAATGTTTTTATTAATGCAACTTCAGAAGGATTTACTTGGAAGATTCCAGTACCTAAGTAAATTAACAAGAGAATAACCATTATTGAAAATAAAATCACTACTTTTTTCATATAGTTCTCACATCCTCTCAATTATTTTGTACAAAGTCTTTGCTGCAAGATAAGTTCCTTCCTTTTCATACCCTTCAACTCCGAGCATTGTTCTAATTTCACCAACTCTTACTCCTGTCTCAAACATTCTTTTTAAGAATGTTTGTGCTATTTCATGATGTTTTTCTTTTCTTTGAACTGCTCCGAATGGATTGGCAAAGTAGCTTTCTGTAAGTCCTTCCTCTGAAGTTGTACCTTTCGACATACGTTTACCAGCTGAGAATACTTCTAAGGCTTCCTTTAATTCATCAAAGAATACTATCCGTTCATTATCATTTTTTACTTCTGTATAATTATTTGCGTACAAGAAGAAATCTATAGGTGTTGGTTTCACTATCTCTTTGTAATTGTTAAATGGAACAATAACCCTTGCGTTTATCTTGTCTGGATTCATAAAGATGCTTCTATCCATAGTATAGTAGGCATAGCCTGGTGGTAAGTCATCTAATCTTACAAATGCCCCTGTCTCCGTCCCGTAAGCCACCACTTTGCCGTTCGATACGTCAAGTGTTCCCATGTCGTCTATTATAACATCAACGTATGCCACTTCTTCCAATCTGTTTAATGCATCTAAGGTTTCGCTTTTACCCGCGCCACTGTCACCTACAAACATAGCAACCGCACTTTTGCCATTTTTTAAAACGATTCTTGCCATCGAGCCATGTATTGGCAATTTTTCTTGGTCTATACGTATCAGGTTATGTATGGTAAGTGTAGTTTTTTTCATGTAACCAAAATAATCGTTTTCATCAAGTGCAGGTATTACTCCGACGTACAGCTCACCGTCTTTGGAGATAACACCATTTTTCCACCTGTGTTCATAATCTGGAATATTTTCTATTGGTAGCCCAAAAATTAATACACCTGACACTGTTTTACTTTTCATTTCTGTAATATCGGCAAATTGGAACAGATTTCCAAGACCTGCCGCATGTGACAAATATTCCTTTTGAACATATATATACATGAGCAATTCACCAACAAAGATAGGGAAGAGAAACCAATCTTTATCTTTGTTTGGTAACGCCAAATTATCAATCACTTTTTTTTCTACTACTGGTAGTACGCCCTTTCTTTTATTGGATCGCGTATAGAAAATTACAGGTGGATCAAATATAGCTCCCCATACTACTGGAATACCCGAAAAGTTGTACAATCGCTCATCAGTACAGTCAACATTATCAACAAGAAATGTTACTTGCGCGCCACTTGGCAACTGACGAATTATATTTGTACTATCTGGTGAGATATTTTTCATTATAGTTCTGTATAAGTTTCTCACAAGGTTTTTAAATTCCTCAGCTATCATAGTAGCTGTGAACACAATGCTTGTTTTTCTTGCATTATCGACTGTATATTTCTCTTTCTTTATCATAAATCTGTGTTTGTTTCTCCAGAAGGAATAGAAGGATTCGATGAATTTTGCCAAATCCTCAGGATTAACGTAGTTAATTATCGTCGTTATTTCTTTTATATCTCTTAAGGTTAACAAATGAAGGTATTCTGTAAAATGCCTTATATTGTAATCATCCCCAACTCTAAATGCTTCGAGAGTTCTCAACAAAGGACTGTTACGTTCTTTGAGAAGATCGATATATTCGTGTAACAAATTTTCGAAACCAGAATTACTAAGGATTTCGCTGGAGTCTGTGTATACAATTGATCCATCAATGATTACACTTCGTCCCATTTAAGTCCCTCCTTTAAAAGATAAGAAAGTCTCGCTTTATCCACAAGGTAAAGATACCCTACAAGTGCCTCAAATCCAGTACTTTCTTTGTACCGCAAATCATTACCATGTTTCTTTGCACCTTTACTGTTGATCCCTCTACGAACAATTCCTTGCTCTTTTTCGTTCAGTAAAGGCAGTATTGTTTTCAATATTTTACTTTGTCCTTCACGTGAAACATATTTGTTTGCCATCTTGTGCAGTTCAGTTACTTTTGTATCGGTAAGAATATGTAACTTTGCATATAAATTGAAAATTGCATCGCCTATATATGCCAGTGAATCGGTGGACATTTCGTCTGGATTAACGCTTGGTTCTGGAAATATTTCAAGCAATTTTGATTCTTTCAACATTTCTTGTTGCAATTATATCAGCTCCCGTGTCAAGCACGTTTTTTATTAAAACATCTCCAGAACTTACGGGTGCTTCAACAACTGTACTCTTCAAAATTTTCATAATGTCAGTCAAAAGTCTACGCGGAATAGGTTTTGAGGTCTTTACTGAAACCAAAGGAATATCCCCGTTGCGCACAAGTATACTTGATGTGAGAATTCTTAGGGGTTCAGTCATTTCTTGCCGTCCATACTCTATTCCACGGGGGCATTTGTTACCTGTAACAATTATTTCACCATCATTTTCAAGGGTAACAATTAATCTGCATCCAAGTGGACACATTATACATACCATTTCATCTTTTTTCATTCTACCACCTCCACAGTAATGTCTCCTGTTCCAATTCTTGATTCAGGAATTTTGATGTTTATCATCTCACTTGGCATTAAATTTGCATGTTTTTTGTTGTAAAGTAGGTTATTTCTTTGTTTGACTCTGATTGTTCCAATCTCCAGAGGTTTTTTAACTCTAAGATACAAATTCAAGTTCGTTCCTTCTTCATACCATGTTGGGAATAATATTCCAACGTTTTGTCCTTTTTCAACAGAGAATTTGGCTGCTTCCCAGTTATTCTTTACATACATAGCTGCAAACTTACCAGCGACGGCACCCTCTTCAGTAACCCAGTCAACTAAATCATATATAACTGTGCAATTACCTGCAGCAAATATCCAGTTTAAAGAGGTTCTACCCGAGCTTGACGTTACTATTCCTTTTGTCCAAGGATCAATTTTTAAAAAATCCTTGAACAGTGTACTTTGTGGTATTAGACCAACCGAAAGAACTAATGTATCTACACTAAAAGATTTTTCAGTACCTGGTATAGGCTTGAAATTTTCATCTAATTGAGCGATAATAACTTTTTCAAGACGTTCTTTGCCGTATATGCCAACCACTGTATGACTTAAGTAAAGTGGAATATTAAAATCTTTGAGACATTGTCTAATGTTCCGTTCAAGTCCACCAGGATAAGCCATACGTTCCACGACGGCTACAACTTCTACACCTTCTAACGTTAATCTTCTTGCCATGATAAGTCCTATATCTCCTGAACCTACTATTATAGCTTTTTTACCGGGGAGTCTATTTTCTAAGTTAACAAACCGCTGGGCTACACCTGCGGTAAAGACACCAGCTGGACGCGTACCCGGAACTAATATACCACCCAGGGGTCTCTCTCTGGCTCCCGTGGCAACTACAAGAGTTTTGGGCTTGTAAATTGTTACACCTTCCGCTGAAACGACGACAACTTCTTTCCTCCTGTAATCAATTTGATGAACGTATTGTTCCACTTTTACACTTATGTTTGGATATTGTTTAACTATATTCTTAACTCTTTCAGCATATTCCGGTCCTGTTAATTCTTCTCTGAAATAATGAAGTCCAAAACCGTTGTGTATGCATTGATTCAAAATTCCTCCACTTCGTTCGTCTCGTTCTACTATGAACACTTCATTAACACCTTCTCGGGCAGCACCAATTGCAGCACCAAGCCCAGCAGCACCAGCACCTATAACGAGTACATCAACGGTTTGTTCTTTCATAACTCTCTCACCTTCCCGTTTAAGATAACACTTTTTTCGCTTCTAAGTCTTATTTCAGATAGGTCAACGTTAAGCTCTCTTGCAAGGATTTTCATAATTCGATGCATACAAAAGCCACCTTGACAACTACCAAACATCGCTCTTGTTCTGAACTTTATGCTATCAACTGTTTTCGCACCCTTTCTTATTGCTTGTACGATTTCGCGTTCAGTTACTTTGTTACAAAAGCAGATCATTTTACCGGCAAGTGGATCTTTTTTAATTTCTTCGTCCCATAATATTGTTGGTAAATCTGCATAATGCCTTATCCTTTCTCTGGTTGGTTTAAAATCTTGTTTCGCAATAAATGTTTCACCAAGTACTTCTTGTATCTCCTCTACCATGAATTTTGCTATCGCTGGAGCTGCCGTTAAACCAGGCGAGCGCATCGCCATTGCATTGAAAAATCCTACAATGTTTGTTCTACCAATGAAAAAGTCTTTTTGTGGGCTTTCTGGTCTAAGACCTGCAAATGTTTTAATTGATGTACGAAAATCTATAAGTGGAGTCATTCTAATTGCCTTAGACATAAGTGATTCGAATCCCTCAAAGGTTGTTGATGTGTCTTCTCTAAATTCACGTTCTGGTGGAAGGTCAATAGCTGTTGGACCAACAAGTATCCCTCCATCCACCGTAGGAGTTACAAGAGTACCTTTACCGAGTACAGATGGTGTTGGGAAGAGAATACTTTTAACAAATCCACTAAATTCTTGCTTGTCTAAGAGTATATATTCACCTTTTCTTGGGTGAAGTGGAACGTACACGGCTTGCGCCATTTTTGCAATCTCGTCAGCGTATATACCGGCAGCATTTATGACAACATCAACATCAAATTCTCCTTTATTTGTTATCAATTTTTCTATTCTTCCACTTGTTGTTTTGATACCAACAACTTCGGTTTCAAGATAGAGCTTGGCACCGTTTTCTACCGCATTTTCCACAGCTGCTATTGATACCATCCAAGGCTCAGTAATACCTGCTGTTGGAGCCCAGAGAGCAGCTATAACCTCAGGGTTTACATTTGGCTCATGGGAAAGCACCTTGTCTCTGTCCCATATTTCAAGACCTTCAACGCCATTTTCTTCTCCACGTTTATACAAAGTTTCAAGAATTCTCACTTCTTCCTCTTTGAACGCCAAGACAAGAGAACCAATTCTTTTTAAATCAATCTGCAATTCTTTTGCAAGATCTGTGTACATCCTGTTGCCAGGTACGCAAAATTTTGCCCTCACTGTTCCAGGCTCGTCATCATATCCCGCATGAATTATTGCTGAATTAGCTTTTGTGATCCCCATCCCCACGTCACTGTTTTTTTCGAAGATCAAAACTTCAACGTCATAACGCGATAATTCACGGGCTATCAATGCCCCAACTACTCCTGAACCAATAATTCCAATTTTCATGTAATTAATCCCTCCCAGACAGACAAAGAATAGCTAATTTAGCTTCTTTTATTATATTGTATCACATGATAAAATATTTTCTAAGCAAACAAATTATTAATGGGAGGAGAACGGATGTTTGTATCCTTTGAAGGTATAGATGGCTGTGGGAAAAGCACTCAGGTAGAGCTTTTTACTAAGTATTTAAAATCTAAGAATCTGGATTTTGTAAAAGTAAGAGAACCTGGTGGAACAGAGCTTGGAGAGAAAATCAGACAACTGCTAATAAATCAACAAATGTGCGCGAGAAGTGAGTTATTACTTTTTCTTGCTTCAAGAGCACAGCTTGTTGAGGAAATTATAAAACCAGCCTTGAGAAATAAAAAAGTTGTTGTAGCTGATAGATTTGCTCACTCGAGTTTAGCTTATCAAGGATGTGGAAGAGAACTTGGAATAGATACTGTACAGTTACTCAACGACTTTGCAACAGATAAAATATATCCAGATATTGTTTTTTTCATAGATGTAAGTGTTGACATCGCGATGAGTAGAATAAAAAATACACAAAAAGATCGAATAGAAAGAGAGGAAAGAGATTTTTGGGAAAAAATAAGAGGCTGCTACATTGAACTGGCAAAAAAGGAAGCATACTTTGTAACTATCAATGGCGAGCGTGATCCAGAGAGTATCCATAAGGACATAGTAAGTAGTTTTGAGAATTTTTACAAAAAAATGGAACTGCTGAATTGTTAAATCATACTTATATATTTTTCAATTATATCTTTCATAAATTCTAACATGCTTTCAATCATCCATCCGAATAAAAGCATAAGAGTTAAAAAGACTACGATGATTCTTGGAGCAAATGTAAGAGTTTGCTCATGGATTTGAGTGGCTGCTTGGAAGATGCTAATCAAAATGCCAACCACCAAACTAACAAGCAATGGAGGTGTTATTAGAATAAGTAACAATTCGATAGCATGCTTCATTACATCTATGAAAACTTCTAAGGTCATATAATACACCTCTAAGAATTTTTTTATTATTGAGCGAAACTTTTGACAAGACTTACAATTATTGATTCCCAACCATTTGCTAAAACAAAAACAAGTATTTTGAATGGTAACGATACAAGTACTGGTGGTATCATTATCATACCTAAGGAAAGTAATATGCTTGCAACAACCATATCGATTACAATGAACGGTATATAGATTAATATCCCCATTTTAAATCCAATTTCCACTTCTCCTAAGACAAATGCAGCTGTAAGCAAAGAATCTGAAGCTTCCTCTATTTTTCTAACGTTTTGTTTCAGTGCTGCTGCGATTGTAAATACGTTATCTTCGTTATGGTGGTTAACTAATTCGTTTATCATAAATTTTCTAATACTCCCCATGGTCCTTGAAAAAAAATCTTGATATGTTATCTTACCATCCATATATGGTTGTAAAGCTGTGTTGTTTATTTCATTCCACGTCGGTTGCATTATGAAGAAAGTCAATATCAAAGCCAACCCTATAAGTACCTGGTTTGGTGGGACCTGACGTGTCCCAAGTGCATTTCTTATAAACGAGAACACAATTATTATCCGTGTGAAAGAAGTAAAGAGTATTAATATACTTGGAGCTAAGGTTAGTACAGTTAAAACTAATAGTATTTCAAGTGTAGCTACAAGGTCTCTGGGCTGTTGCGTTGGTGTGACTTGTATACTAATTCCAGGAATTGGTGCTTCTTCTTGAGGAAAAAGTATTGAAGATAATAGAATTATTAACGCAAAAATTACAAATTTTTTCACTTTTTATCACCAACGTATTTGTGAAGTATATCTTTAAAAGCTTCTTGTTGTTCAATTTCACCTTCTTCTATGGTGTCGAGTTTTTTTATAATTTGTGCTTTTCCAGGTGATATGAGTAAAACATAATATTCTTTGAATATTCTTACTAACGTAAGATATGTATTCTTATCTAAATAAACTTTGCTTATAACCTTAGCAAAACGCCCCCCAACTAAATTGGGGAGCTTTCTTTTTACAATCCAGTATGTGACTAACATCAAAGCAGTAAAAATCAAAAGCCCTATGAAGAAACTTATAAATTCTTTTATGTTATCCCACTCCTTAGTCAAGTTCTAAATTACTTAAGAACTTTTTGTACCGCTTCGACTACACGTGATGCTTGGAATGGCTTTACTATAAAATCTTTCGCACCAGCTTGTATAGCCTCTATAACCATCGCTTGTTGGCCCATAGCACTGCAGACAATTACCGTGGCGTTAGGATCGAATTTCTTGATCTCTTTAATCGCATCGATTCCGTTCATTTCAGGCATGGTTATATCCATTGTAACAACATCCGGTTTGAGTTCTTTATATTTTTCTACCGCTTCTACACCGTTTGCAGCTTCTCCAATGACTTCATGCCCTGCTTTTGTAAGGATATCTTTCAGCATCATCCTCATAAATGCTGCATCATCAACAACTAAGACTTTCGCCATTTTATGCCACCTCCGAACCAATGATTTCTTTAACAATTTCTTCCAAATTAAGATAAACTATTAGTCTTGCGCCTTTCTTGATCAATCCTTTTGCCTTTTTCCCGTATGTATTCATTTTCCCAAGATTTGTTTCAAGTTCCGAAGTATTTGTTCTCAAAACCCCAACCACTTCATCAACCATGAGACCAAATTCTATATCTTCTACTTTTGTAATTATTATCTTTTTATAATTTTTAGACTCGACACCTGCCAACAACATGGCAAGGCTTATGACCGGAATTATTTTACCACGCAAATTTATAACACCTTCTATTATTTTTCTGGCACGCGGTACAGGTGTTATCTCAGTTTTATCTATGACAATCTCGACCATCTCAACATCTATTGCCATCTCTTGGTTCAGCGCTTTAAAAACAAGTACTTCGAATTCTTTAATCTCATCCATTTTACTCACCTCACTCAACAATATTTGAAACATCAAGGATTAAAGCTATGCTTCCATCACCAAGTGTTGCTCCTCCACTAAATATTTTAACATCGCTGAAAATTTTTCCAAGCGATTTTATAACAATATCTTCTTGTCCTATTAATGTATCAACGGCTAATCCATACTTTCGTGTACCAGCTTTCACTACAACTACGTTCATTTCCCTTGGGCTAACTTCATGTTCCATACCAAATACTTCCCAGAGTTTTACTATAGGTATTACTTCTCCTCGTATAACAATAACTTCCTCGTTTTGAACAACTTTTATTTCTTCTGTAGTTATTATCAACGTACTATCAATTATTGAAATAGGTATAGCATAAACGTAATTGTTTACTTTTATAAGCAAAGCTTGTATTATGGCAAGTGTCAATGGAAGTCTGATAGTAACCTTTGTTCCTTTACCACTTTTACTTTCAATTGATACTGTACCGTTGAGAGCTTCTACCGTATTTTTTACAACATCCATTCCAACACCCCTACCTGAAAGTTCACTTACTTGCTCTTTTGTTGAGAATCCAGGTAGGAATATGAATTCAAATATTCTTTCATCAGGTAAGCCTGCAGCTTTTTCTTCAGTTATTAAACCTCTCTCAATCGCTTTTCTTAATATTTTTTCTCTACTCATTCCACGGCCATCATCTTCTACTTCTATGACAACGTTATTTCCTTCGTGTCTTGCAGATAATTTAACAGTTCCTATTGGTGGTTTTCCATGAGCAATCCTATCTTCTTTTGTTTCTATACCGTGGTCTATAGCATTTCTAATCAGATGAACTAATGGATCACCTATTACTTCCACAAATGTTCTGTCAAGCTCTGTCTCCTCACCTTCCATGATGAAATTAATCTCTTTACCTAGATTCTTCGACAAGTCTCTAACCATCCTTGGGAATCGATTGAAAACAAATTCAATAGGAACCATTCTGACTTTCATAACAACATTTTGCAGATCAAGTGTTATACGACTCAATTGAGCAAGTGATTCATCAACTTCCTTGATATTGTACTTTTTAAGTATATCTGCTATCCTACTTCTAGCTATTACCAATTCCCCCATAAGATTCATTAAGTTATCAAGTTTCTCTATATCAACTCTTACTGTCTGGGTTACTTTTACCCTTTTTTGTTCTTCGGTATTTTTTTCCTTTTCAGTTTCTTTTTTCTCTTCTTTATTTGCTTCATCTCCTTCAAACTTTACAGGCTTAACTATTACATTCTTTATCTCTGATATACTCATGATCTTATCGTAAATCTTTTCTTGCGATACCTTGCCAACGCCTATTAGTTCAACAGTCAAGTCAAATTTTTCATTTTCAATATCTTCAACAGAAGGTATAGAGTGTATTATGTCAACACCTATCTCCTCAAGTGTATGGAATACCATGTACATCCTCGCAGACTTTAGTTGTGTACCTTCTTGAAGGTTAACTACTATGTGATAGGCAGGTATACCTTTCTTGGCGGCCTCAGAAAGTACATCATTTATAACTTCCTGAGTAAAACTTTCACTTAACTTAATACTCGTTCCGACTTCAGCAGAAATCACAACCTTTTCTTTTTCTTTTCTCTGTACTGATTCTTTAATTTTTGCAACTTTCTCACCACTTGCAATCCTTTCAAATATTTCAACAAGCCCAGTAACATCTTCAGCGATTTCATCTGACCCAGTGTTAACAATACTATTCAACATCTTCTCAATATAATCAAGCCCTGCGAAAAGATAGTCAAGTTCATCGCTACTTATTAATATCTTTCCAGCTCTTGCAGCATCCAAATAATTCTCCATTCTGTGACATAGTTTTGCTAATAACTCAAATCCCATAGTACCTGCCATACCTTTTAATGTGTGCAAAGCACGGAATGCACGGTTGATCTGCTCAACATCGGATGGATTTTTCTCGAGTTCCAGTAACGAGTCATTTAACAACTGAATGTACTCTTTTGTCTCGTCGATGAAAACACTGAGATATTCGTTGAACTCACCCATTTAACTCCCTCCCTTCAGGAGATGATAAATTTATAATAACTTAAATAACCGATTGAGTACTGCCAAAACAAAAGTTTTGAGATAACATTAAAACCCGTGGTTGTTTTTATTATATCACCGATATCCATGAAAAGTTTCATATCGTAAGTCGATACCTTTGAGAAATCAAAGTATATCGGCAGATCCTTCAAACGCTTGTTTAATCTTTCGTACTGCTCGAATTTTGACTTATCGATAGTTGAGGCTATTAACCTATTCCCACTTTTATATATGTAAAATTTGGAATTCTGAAAATTAAGAAGCCACTCTTGCTTTTGTGAATCATACTTTGGTCCCAATTTTGCAATGTTAAGTTCAAGGTCCTTTCCTGTAAAATTGTCAAATATGAATACAAGTTCTCCAGACTCAAACCTACCAACAACGTAAACATTAGTTGAGGACAAGGCAATGTACTTAAGAAATTCAGTTAGTCTAATCAAATCAGATGTTACACCAGAAAACCAAACCTCGATTGAGTTTATCAAAGCAGTTGTGTTCTTTGATGGAACGCAAATATAGTAATTCCAACTTAATGGTAAAGTACCAATGTTGTCGCTCACTTTGGAAGTATTGTTTTGTTTCTTATTTTTTTGCTCTATAGTGAAGTTAAACATTCCAGCTGAAATCACAGAAGTGAAAAGCAAATACTCAGAATCAGAATCATCTATTTTTATTCCACCCGGTAAATTTATCTTTAAAGTATTTGGTTTAGAAAACCCACTGATAAAAAACGTTCCTGCCTTAAGTCTATCAAATTCTTTGAAAATTCTTGCCAATTGCATTTCTGGTGTTTGAAATGTTTTAAGTGCTAACTCCAGAGTTTGTTTACTTCCTGCAATAATAAAATACTTACCGGTTACTGATGCGTAAAGTGTATCTCCGAACAAATACATATTCTGGGAAAACACCTTAAAATTAACCCCTAAAAGATATGAGAGTGCTTTGGACAACTGAGTTGGGTATTTTGTTTCGAAAACGATAAAGCTGTTTGCTGCAATATTTCTCATGAACTCCAGATAGTAGTTTATGTCAAAAGACACGAAATTAGATATGTCAATCTCTATTCCTTTTGAAGCGAACAGAATGTCATTTGACATTGCATCTTGAACAACATCAGGTAAAACACCTGTTTTATATCTCATATCTTCTAAAACTCTTGAAAAAGAATCTTCAAATCCCAACCCTTTTCTATCCAACATAAATGAGAAGAACGGCACTTTTTTAACCTCTCCGTACCAGCTTCCACCTTTTGATATTCGTAAAACAAAATCGTAATCTTTGTGAACAAAGTTAAAAATATCAGAAGCTGCGAATAAGTTTAAAAATAACAAAAATAACATTGTAATGATCAACTTCTTTTTCATTTAAGTGCCTCCCAAGCTGTGTCCACAATTTTTATTATATCAGTTTCTGTATAGTTTTTTTCAGTTATTTTTTTTGAGAATAAAGCAAAAAATTCAATATTACCATCCGAGCCTGGTAACTTGGAAAATGTTAGATATTCCGTATAAAGGTTGCATTCAGCAAAAGATTTCAGAACTTTATCAAGCACTTCAAAATGCACTTTTTTATTTGTTACGATACCATTCCTTGTTTTATTTGTTTCAAATTGTGGCTTTATAAGGACTATTAACTTGGTTTTCTCTAAACACAACTTTTCCAATGCCGGTAATATTTTTTCCAAGGATATGAAGGAAACATCAACGGTTATTATATCAAGCTGATCTTTTACATCATCATACGTTAATAATCGTGCATTTTTTTCTATCTTAACTACTCTTTCATCCATAGCAATCTTTGGGTGTAACTGATCAATATTTACATCTACTGCATAAACTTTTCTTATACCATTTTGAAGGAGGTAATCAACAAAACCTCCAGTGGAGCTTCCTATATCGCAAGCTATTTTTCCGAATGTATCTATTTTGTGCTCTCTCATGAATCCTTCAAGTTTGTAACCCGCTCTACTTACATACCTTACATTATCGATAAGTTCAACTTTATCTTTGTAAAAAAATCGCTTAGAAGACTTGGTGACAATTACGTTGTTCACGGCAACAGAACCTGTTTGTATTAACAACTGCGCTTTTGTACGGCTCTCAACAAGGCCTTTCAAGACTAAAAGTTGATCCAATCTGATATATTTATTTTCCAAGTTCCCACTTCCGTAACCACATATGCTATTTTATCTTTTATATAAGTAAATTTAATCTGCTGACCTATAAATATATCTTCATAGAAATATCCAAAAGGAGTAACGTACAAATTTAAAATAGATGGATAAACTATTGGGAACATACTTTTAGTTCTTTGTTCTTCCACCTGCTTACTATCGAATTTCGTTTCTTTTTCGTTTATTACAATATATCGCCCATTTGTGCTATACACATTGAGCACATTGTTTGGTTCCAGTTTTATCGTGTAAGAACCTTCGAAAGTTTTACTGAAAACAAACCGCCGGGTTTTTAAATTCAGCACAACAAGTTGTCCAGTGACATCAAGTAAGAAAAGTCTGTTTCCAGAAAATATGTAATCTAAAGGAGTATTTGAAACTTTCATTTTCCATGTGAATGAAAGATCTGATATGCTACCATCAGCATATAGAACATAGTTATCCCATACAAAAATTATTTTATCATTTTTTAAATCTATTGAGTCTAATGAACGCTGATCGTTTTCAAAGTCTATATTATCATACAAAACAATGTAAGGTTCTCCAATAAATTTGCTTAAATACGCCTTGTTTATTTTTTTATTGTAGATTATGCTTTTTATTTCCTTTGTGTCGTTTACCGGGCTTTTTCCAAAATCACCAAATATTTCTGAAAGAATTTTCATCATGTTACTAGGTTCATCCAAAGCACCTTTAGGGATTGTGTACTCGTTTTCTTTGAAAGCTATATTCAAATAGTCATCTGTGCTCTCGAATATAATTATATCATTACCAAGTTTGATATTTTCAATGGAGGATGTCTTTAAAACATTCACATCTATCGGTAAAATCCCCAAGGTGACTAATTGGCAAGATATGTATTTTTTAAGTACATTGTGGACATTTCTGAATTCTATGACTATGATAGGCAACTGAGATGATTTGTCAATATAGGTTTGTATTTCTTTATCGTTTATTTCGGGAATTAGA
>JBCNVJ010000129.1:0-5865 GCA_039630255.1 Fervidobacterium sp.
CTGTGTAAATAAAATCTTCAATCGAGGTTGTAAGTTGCGAATGTTTAAAAATGTCGTATATAGATTGGATAAGATTGATATTATAAATAGAATTGATTAGTTTGATATCTTCCTGAAACTCAGGTTCTTCAATAGGGATGAATGATACATATACATTGTTTGATATGGAATCAACTTTTTTCAAAATCTTTTTTATGTAGTGTACAACACGATGCATAGACCTGAAAAGGAAAAAGATAATAACAGATGAAATTAAAACAAGCAAAAAATACAACAAGCTAATTGTTTTGTTGTGCTTTTCGATTTGTTTGTTTGTTTTGAAAATCGTTGAGATAAGCTGCGAAATTTCTAATTTCAGTTAAGAGTGATTCCTTTTGAACAGAACCAACAAGGAAGTTTTGCAAAGTAGAAGAATAATTAGAAGAGTAGTAGTTATATTTTTGCATAAGTTGTATTAGAGAATCAAAGTTATCACGACCAGTAACGACGTTGTTGATTTTCTTAAACTCAGCATGCAGGGTTTTGTGAAGTTTTTCGAGGGCTATGCTTTCAAAAGCAATGAAGCTGATTATGATAAAGACAAAAAAGATAAGCAAGCTTACTGCAATTAAACTTATGTTTATGCATTTGTTTATACTTATCCTACTCATTAATATCACCCCAGGAATAAACCTTTCAGTCAATTATATTGCTATCGAAGGAATTATATCATAAATTTTATTAAATTGTTTAACACATAAAAATTTATAAGATGTAAAATGTCAAGGGAATGAGGATGATGAAAATCAATTTTTACATTATCTCAACATATTTTTTGTGAAATCTTTCACAAATTAAAACAAAAAATAGCATTTTTGGGTTATAATAATTGTGAAATAAATCACTTATCATTTGAAGTGCAAGGAGGTATTAAAAATGTGGGAAAGAAAGGTGAATATTTACAACATTTTCGAACTTAGATGCAAGACAACATGCTATTTTGGTGTTGGAGCAATTAAGAAGATAGAAGACATTTCGGAATGGCTTTCAAATCAAAAGAAGAAGAAAGTCATTGTTGTAACAGATCCAATAGCATACAAGGTAACAGGTGCATGGGATGTAGTAGAAAAGGCACTAAAATCGAAAAAAATTAAATACTTGGTTTATGACAAAGTCTCTCCAAATCCGACAACTTCGCAGATAAACGAAGCAACAAACTTAGGAAAGGATTTCAATGCGGAAGCAGTTATAGGTATAGGTGGAGGTAGCCCAATAGACACGGCAAAAAGCGTATCAATTTTACTCGAATATAAAAATAAGAGTGCAGAAGAACTTTATGAAGGAAAGTTTATTCCAAGCAGAGCAAAACCAATAATTGCTATCAACACTACACATGGTACAGGTACGGAAGTTGACAGGTTTGCAGTTGCCACAATATCTGAAAAAGAATATAAACCCGCAATCGCTTATGATTGTATATATCCAACGTTTGCCATTGACGATCCACAATTAATGGTGACACTTCCTTACAAACAAACATTATACACTACTATAGACGCACTAAATCACATTACAGAAGCAGCTACAACACTTGGAAGAAATCCTTACTCGATACTCTTGGCAAAAGAAGTTGTAAGATTAATAGCAAATTACCTACCACAAGCATTGAGTAATCCAAACGATTTAAATGCAAGATACTATCTATTATATGCTTCGGCAATAGCAGGGATTTCTTTTGATAATGGTTTATTGCACTTTACACATGCTCTTGAGCACCCACTTAGTGCGGTTAAACCTGATTTAGCACATGGTCTGGGGCTTGCAATGCTCTTACCTGCTGTAGTAAAAGAAATATATCCTGCAACAGCAGAAATATTATCAGAAGTTTATAGTCCGATTGTATCTGGACTAAAAGGAATTCCATCCGAAGCAGAAGAGATAGCTTATGGTATTGAACAGTGGTTATGTAGTATTGGAATCACTCAAAAGTTGAGCGATGAAGGTTTCAAAGAAACGGATATTGAAAAATTAACAAACCTTGCTTTGGAAACTCCATCACTTGGATTACTCTTAAGTATGGCACCCATCGAAGCAACTAAAGAAACAGTTGAAAGAATATACAGAAATTCTATGTGGAGAATGAAATAGTCAAGCAACTTCAATATTGTTAGAACTCATAAAAAGCAACGAATACAACAAGGTCGAACGACCTTGTTGTATTTTATATGGTAAAATATTTTCGTAAAAAAAGATAAGGGGGGATATCGATGAAATGCTTGATTATTTACACTTCAAAGCACAAAGGAAATACAAAAAAAGTTGCACTCGAAATGGCAGATGAACTTAAATGTGAAGCAAAGACAGTTGAAGATGTCAACCCATCAGAACTGGATAATTATGAACTTATTGGAATTGGCTCAGGAATTTATGCCTTTGGAATGGACAAAAAATTGAAAAAACTTTTCAAAAAAGTTAGTCAACAAAAAAGTAAAAAAGTATTTCTCTTTTCAACTTCCGGGGATTTAAATGGGATAAAATACCACAAAAGTATGAAAAAATTTCTCGAAAAGAAAGGTTTCGCAATTATTGGAGAATTCAACTGCCCAGGTGCTTACACTGGCTGGTTTTTCGGAAAGAAAAATATAAACATTGATAGACCCAGCAAAGTGGACTTGGAAAAAGCAAGAGAATTTGTGAAAGAGATTATCAAAAAATTTTAACAATCACCTATTTTTTATCAAATCCACCTCCTCACGTTTCAAGTTTTTAGTTGACAAACATTATATGTTGTATTATAATTAATTTAACTTAGTTTAGACTAAGTACAAAATTTTACAAGAAGAGTTTTTGGTGAGGAGGTGTTGTTATGTTTAGATTACCGGAATTATCTTACGGTTTTGATGTGTTAGAGCCGTATATTGACGCAAAAACAATGAATATTCACTACAATGGCCATCATAGCGCTTATGTAAACAATTTGAACTCTGCGATTGAAAAATGTCCGTATCTGAAAGGTAAATTACTCATAGAATTACTCTTAGATTTAGAAAGTTTACCCGAGGACATCAAGATCGTTGTTCGTAACAACGGAGGAGGTCACTATAACCATACTTTCTGGTGGTCACAGTTAAAAAAATCAGCAAGTTTTAATTCGGAAGGAGAACTTTTTAAAGACTTAGTCAATCAATTTGGTGGCTTTGAAAGTTTTAAAGCAGAGTTTAAGAAAGTGGCACTTGATAGATTTGGCAGTGGCTGGGCATGGGCAATTTACGAGCATAGGCAGAAAATTCTTTATTCCACATCAAATCAAGATAACCCAATTATGGAAAGAAGATTGCCATTTCTGGGTTTGGACGTATGGGAACATGCATATTACTTGAAATATCAAAACAAAAGAGGTGAATATATTGACAATTTCTGGAATGTCGTTGATTGGAATGAAGTCGAAAGGCGATATTTAATGGTTAAAAGTGGTAAACAACCTTTGATCTTGTAGATACCTTCTTTTTTAAAATATGAGCTTTTTCGAGGTGGTTTGCATGAAGGTGAGTATTTATGGTGCAGGTAGAGTAGGGGTTAGTGTCGCATTTTCATTGATTCACAGAGCATTAATTGATGAAATTGTATTTGTAGATATAGATACAGAGAAGGCTGAGGGTGAAGCTCTTGATTTATTACACAGTTCTGCAATGTTTAAGAAATGCGATGTCAAAGCAGGATCATACGAAAATATATCTGACAGCGACTTTGTTGTTATAACAGCAGGCTATAGCCAAAAACCAGGTGAGACAAGATTAGATCTTGTGGAGAAGAACCTGAATATTCTAAAACAAATTGCACATGAACTAAGAATATATGCTCAAGATAGCATAATAATAAACGTTACCAACCCTGTTGACGTCCTAACTTATTATCTTTGGAAATATACTGGATTTAGCAGTAACAAGGTAATAGGTACTGGCACAACACTTGATACTGCAAGGCTGAGAACTTTGTTGTCAAGTATCTGTGATATCGCACCAAGCAGTATACATGCATACGTCATCGGTGAGCATGGTGACAGCGAATTTGTACCATTCTCAATAGCTACCATTGGAGGACTAAAACTTGTAGATTATTGCATTCAGTGCAAAAATTATGTGGCTGGAAAGTGCCCTAATTTAGAAATATTAGTTGAAGAAGTAAAAAATGCAGCATACAAAATCATCCAGAAGAAGGGAGCAACGAATTTAGCAATAGGTTCTGTTGTAGGTTCAATTATAGAAAGTATGATCAAAGATGAAAAAAGGGTGTGGACACCTTCTGTCTTAATTGATGATGTGTACATTGGCTACCCAGCTGTTCTAGGCCGTAGAGGCGTGGAGAAAGTACTAAGACTTAATCTGACACATGAAGAAAATACTTTGTTTGAAAAATCAAAAAGCACTATTAGGAATGTTATAATAGAAATGGAATCTAAAAAGATTTAAAAAGGGGGGAACTTGAATGAATTATCACGAACCATACGAAGAACTTCAGGATTTTGATAGGGATTTATCAAGACTTATTAGAAGCCTTATAGAAGAACTTGAGGCAATTGATTGGTACAACCAAAGAATGTCTGTGTCAAAAGATCCAGAAGTAAAAACTGTTGTAAAGCACAATCGCGATGAAGAGATGGAACATGCAGCCATGGTTTTAGAGGTTTTGAGAAGAAGAATTCCTGAATTTGACAAAGCCTTGAGAACATATCTTTTTACAGAATCGCCTGTAACTGAGGTAGAAAAATCCACTGTAGAACATGAAGCAGAAGACAATTTAGACAATGGACTTATAAGGCCATAAGTCTCATAATCTGAGGAGGTGTGAATCTATGGAATTTCTAAAAAGGGCATTTGCTCCTATAACTACAAAGAGTTGGAAAGAGATAGATGAAAGAACCAAAGAAATCTTAAAAAACAACTTGTACGCAAGAAGAGTAGTAGATGTACATGGACCACTTGGGTGGCAATTTTCTGCATTACCACTCGGTGAAGTTGAAGTAAAATCTGATGATACTGATAAAGTTCAATGGGGAATAAGAAAGATATTACCTGTTATTGAATTACGAACTTCTTTCAAACTTAAAATTTGGGATTTGGACAACATTGAACGTGGAGCTCAAGCACCTGATTTTTCAACTTTGGAAGACGCTGCAAGACAAGTAGCAAAATTTGAAGATGAGCTCGTATTTTTTGGTTGTCCAGAATACGGAATAAAAGGAATAGTTGAAATAATCAAAGAAAGAAGTTTATCAGCAATTAAAGATGATGTGAAATTTCTTTCAAGTGTTCAAAGAGCGATACAGATTTTAAAGAAAGACGGTATTTCTGGTCCATACAACTTGTTGATCTCGGCTGATGTGTGGAAAGAAATGGTTTCTGATCAATACTTTTATCAAACAAGTAGAGTACTTTTAAATTTATTAGAAGGTGGAAAAGTTGTGCCAACTCCAAGGTTAGATGAAGCTATAGTTATTGCTCAAGGTAACCACTTCAAACTGTTTATAGGTCAGGATTTTTCAGTTGGATACGAAGGAAGTACCGACACTGAAGTAAAACTCTTTATAACCGAAACACTTACATTTTGTATAGTAAATCCACTTGGGGCTGTTGGATTGAAATTCTGATAAATTCTCTTGAAAATAGCCTCTGGCTTCAGCCAGAGGCTATTTTTTATTTGGAATTTTTGATTTTTAAATGACAAACAAATTTTGTGCTATAATTAATTTGCAAGACCTGTTAATACCTTTGTTGTTTGTTGATTTTTATAGTACAAAGCCTGTTAAAATAAAAAAATAAGGGGGAACTTATATGATTAATATTACCAACAGAAAAAAAACAGTCTTTTTTTTTATTTTTGCTTTCT
>JBCNVJ010000013.1:0-2003 GCA_039630255.1 Fervidobacterium sp.
GTTTTAATTTTTGCTCCTGCCTTTCTTTCTGAAACTTTGCTTTCGATAATATCTGGATAGAGTGTTCCTTGCGCCAAATATTTTATATCGCCGCACATTTCTTTCAATTTCATTGCCTCCTGATAAAAAACATCTATAAAGGTGTGTCCTATAATTTTTCTTTTTTCTTCAGGATCCTCAACCCCTTCAAGTGCTGTTAAAAACCTCCCAGAGGCATCTACATAATGAACTTTTATACCTATTTGTTCAAACTGGTTTACAACTTCCTTTCCTTCGTTTTTTCTTAACAGTCCTGTGTCTACAAATATAGGAATAAATTTATCCGGTATGGCTTTATGAAGTAACATTGCAACAACAGAGGAATCAACTCCTCCTGACAAACCAAGTATTACTCTGCCGTCAATCCTACTTCTTAATTCATTAATCATATGAAAGGCGAAATTTGACATTGTCCAATTCGGTTGCAACTTCGCTACATTTCTTAAAAAATTTTCTAAGATGTTTTTTCCATACTGTGTATGCGAAACTTCTGGATGAAATTGAACTCCGTAATATTTTCCATCCCTACTTCTTACAGCTGCGTACGGTGAATTCTCACTTACAGCTAAGACTTCAAAATCTTTTGGTAACTTCTCAACTCTGTCAGAATGACTCATCCAAACTGTAAAGCTGTCAGGTATTTCTTCAAATATACCAATAGATTTCTTCACTTCAAGTTTTGCAGGTCCAAATTCACGATGTACAGATCTCTCAACCTTCCCACCAAGTTGATGAACCAATGCTTGTAAGCCATAACATATTCCAAGAACCGGTAAATTTCTCTCAAATACGTATTCAGGAATTTTAGGAGCGCCATCATCGTACACACTTGCAGGACCACCTGATAAGACAAAAGCCACAGGAGATAGCTTTTCAACACTCTCCCATGGTTCATCAAATGGGAGAAGTTCACTGTAAAATCCTAATTCTCTGATTCTTCTTAAAATTAACTGTGTATACTGGGAACCAAAATCGAGAACCACCACTGTTTGCCTTTCTTCTTCTCTTAATATGTCTCCCATCTCTTTTCACCCCCACGGCAATCGTTAGTTATAAATTCTGATTGCGAGTATAAAAATTTGATTTTCAGCCAAAAGTATCTATTCTTCATCTAATAAAGTATCATATACATGAACACTTTCAACGAATAAATTATTAATTTTACTTTGCAAAGAGAAAATAAGCTTTACCTAGCAATGTTGGTTGAGATATAATACAAATTAGAGTGAGTTTGCTGTGAGAAGGTGAACATATGCGTAAGGGTAGTGTATTGGTTGCTGTATTAATAATATTAATTTTCATTGTATACATACTTTCTAAATTGCATTTATTGCTTTCTATCAGACTCAAAGGTTATCCGTAGAAATCAAAAAGGCAGCCTTTTGGCTACCTTTTAAAAGTAATTAGTATATTCGCTTGTACTGATTGTAGTTTCCTCTAATTTTATTTACTACTTTTAGTATTCTAAATCCTTTTTCTGGGACGTTAGTTCTCAAAACGCCACCTACTATGTAAAATTCCTCATTTGTGAACAAATCGACAAAACACGTACCAGCGAGTAATCGACCATCTGGAACTGAAAGGGTGCATTCTGTTTTCTTTCCTTTGTTAACTATAACAATTATATCATCAAGTACGTAAGGAGTTTTTCTTAAAAACGCAAGAGGTTTCTCACTTAGAACTTTAAACTGTCCCACCTTTAGCGCAATTTCTTTCTTTCTTATTGAGATGATTTTCTTGTAAAAATCACGTAATTCATTATCCCACTTACTCTCATCCCAGATCATTGGTGCTCTATTTTCCGGATCCCAACCACCTTCAATACCAATTTCACTTCCGTAGTATACAAATGGCACTCCAGGATATGTGAACTGAATTACAATTGCCAATTTACGCAGGCTCTTGTCTGGTAATACAGTTGCTATCCTTTGTGTATCATGACTATCGAGCATGTTCCAACAACC
>JBCNVJ010000130.1:0-7771 GCA_039630255.1 Fervidobacterium sp.
TAAAATAAAGGAGGGTAAAGGTATGGTAAAAAAGAACCTACTTTTAGCACCTGGTCCAACTCCAGTTCCACCCGATATTCTTCTTGAGGGTGCAAGGGATACTATTCATCACAGAACACCGCAATTTGTAAAGATGCTCGAAGAAACGCTTGAATTGACCAAGTATGTGTTTCAAACTCAACATCCTGTCTATGTTTTGACAGCATCAGGAACTGGTGCACTTGAAACTGCTATGGTCAATCTTGTAAATCCTGGCGAGAAGGCAATTATAGTTAATGCGGGAAAATTTGGTGAAAGATGGGTTGAGATTGCAAAATCATACGGTATTATTCCTGTGGAGATTAAGCTTCCATGGGGTAAGGCAGTTACACCGGAAATGATCGAGAAAGCCATAAGCGAAAATCCGGATGCAAAAGTAGTCTTTACAACCTACAGCGAAACATCCACAGGTACTGTTATCGACATTGAGAATATTGCAAAACTCACAAAAGACACAGACATAATTCTTGTAACAGATGCTGTAAGCGGATTATTGGCAGAGCCGCTAAAGATGGATGAATGGGGTATTGATGTTGTTGTATCAGGTGCTCAGAAAGGTTGGATGCTACCTCCTGGGCTTGCGTTCATAGCGATTAACGACAAGGCGTACGCAAAGGTTGAAAAGTGTACAAACAACAGATATTATTTCGACCTTAGAAGGTATAAAAAAAGCTCTCCAGACAATCCATGGACAACTGCTGTTAATCTTATATATATGCTTAACAAAGCGGTTAAAATGTTGAAAGAAGAAGGGATCGAAAATGTTTGGGCAAGGCATGCACTCTTAGGCGAAGCGACAAGGGCTGCAATAAAGGCATTGGGATTAACGTTCTTCTCGGAAAGGCCAGGTAATGTCCTCACAGCTGTAAATTCTCCAGAAGGTATTCCAGCAAGTAAAATAACAAAAATTATGCGTGACAAGTATGGTGTAACAATCGCTGCTGGACAAGAACCTATGAAAGACGAATTATTCAGAATTTCACATCTTGGTTGGGTAAGTCCATTTGACATAATAACTGGTATTTCTGCCCTTGAGTTTACACTTGCCGAACTTGGGTACAAACTAGAACTTGGAAAAGGTGTACTAGCAGCTGAGGAAGTGCTTTTCAAAGGGTTGGTGAAGTAAAATGAGGATTCATATAAACGATCCACTTGATAAACAAGCAACCGAAAAGCTTGCAAGTCTTCCTGGAATTGTCCTGACATCGCAGCATTATGAGAAAGATGAATTAATAAAGATCATGCCTGAAATAGAAGTACTTATAGTAAGGAGTGCAACTAAGGTTACTGCGGAAATAATTGAAGCTGGTAAAAAACTCAAAATAATCGGTAGAGCAGGTACAGGACTCGATAATATCGATGTAAAAGCTGCCGAATCGCGAGGAATAAAGGTAATAAACACACCTGGAGCAAACAGTGTATCAGTTGCAGAGCTTACAATAGGCTTAATGATTGCTTGTTCCAGACATATAGCAAGGGGTACAAATGACCTAAAGAATGGCAAATGGACTAAGAAAGAACTCGAGGGCCATGAACTATTTGGTCGAACGGTGGGAATAATTGGATTTGGAAACATAGGGAAAGAAGTTGCTAAAAGATTGACTACATTCGATATGAAAATTTTAGCTTACGATCCATACATAAAAGAAACAGATATGAACGTGAAAATAGTTGACCTTGAAACAATTTACAGAGAAAGTGACTACATAACAATACATGTACCTTTAACTCAAGAAACTAAGAACTTGATAAACAAAGAATCAATTTCAAAAATGAAAGACGGGGTAATAATAATTAACGCAGCGCGCGGTGGTATTATAGATGAGGCGGCCTTGTATGAGGGTTTAACAAGTGGTAAGATATACGCAGCAGGACTTGATGTTTTCGAAGTAGAACCACCAACAGATGACTTGAGACAAAAACTCTTGTCTCTCCCAAACGTAGTTGCGACACCACACATTGGTGCATCAACATACGAAGCACAAGAAAGAGTTGGGATTCTTCTCGTCGATAGGTTAATAAAGGAATTATCAGCCTAAACTTTTACCACTAAGATAATTAGATAAAAATTCTCTGAGCGGGTGCGATTGCACCCGTTTTTTTCATAACGGTCTTATTGTCATTCATAAGTAACGATTGCTATAATTTTTATTGACAATAATATTTATAATTTTAACTTGCCTATTGAAAAAATTATCATAGTATTATTCAATATCAAAGTTGGCACTCTTGACAAATGATTGCTAATTTTATATAATACAAGTGGTAAGTGTGAGAATCAGAAAAATTTAGATAGTGGAGGTGGGAGTATGTTGGTAAGAAGAGATTTCTTTGAACCATTCATGGAACTTCAAAAAGAGATTGACAGACTTTTCGGTGAGTTTATGAAACCCCTGAGAACAGACTTTGAATTCTACCCAAGGGTAGATGCTTATGAAACTCAAGATAAAGTTGTACTCGAAATTGAAATTCCGGGTGTAAAAAAGGAAGAACTTAAGATTACAGTCGAGGATGGAGTTCTTAAAATAACTGGAGAAAAGAAGACGGAAAGAGATGAAAAAGGTAGGAACTACAGAATCATTGAAAGAAGCTTCGGAAAGTTCGAAAGATCGTTTATCATACCTGATTACGTTGATGTGAAAAACATTACAGCAAGGTATAATGAAGGTGTTTTGACATTAGAAATGCCAAAAAAGAAAGAAGAAAAACCAGCTCTTGAAATCAAAATTGAATAAGCTAATAATAGGTTAAAAATCCCCTGCTTTTTAAAGCAGGGGATTTTTGTTTTATTTTTGAAGTTCTTAATTTTAATTAAATGTTGTAAAGTTAGTTAAAAATTAACATATAAATTTGAACTAATATATTTATTGCAAGGTCAAAATGATTAAGATTCAAAGAACAAGGAGGTGATAGTTATGAAAAAGGTATTGGCATTATCTTTGACTTTAGCAGTGGTGATTGGTATGAGTTTTGAATTATCGGTACTGGGTGGTATAGAACTTGGAGGACGAAATAGACCATACATCGGTGCAAGGATTGGCACGTTGTCATCTGGAATTTCGCTCATGCTTGAGTCATATTATCCGTTGGGCAGCTTTCAAGATGTTGAAGAGATAAACATAGGAGAAATAAACTTCTTAGAACTTGATCCTTATATTTACTTAGCTTTTCCTCTCTTCACCAATCTAATTTACGTTGGAGTAGCCCCAATAATTATATTTGACGTGCAAAATTTAAATTTCTTACTTTATTCAATGGAATTATTTCATGTTAAAGCAGGATTTAGATTTGGACAAGGTATAGTATTTTTCATTGAAGGTATGACTACTTTGACAACTTCTTTTCAAACGCTTGGTATCTATGCAATTAGTGCGGGCATAGGTATTGGATTTTAGGAGGTGAATGGAAATGAAGAAAAGTATTATGCTTTGTATTATTTTTGTTACTACGTTCTTAATATTGTATAGTTGTTCAAATATACCAACTGCACCATCTACAATACCAAAAGATCCTGTTGGAACAACTAAACCGAGTGTGTCCAGTTATTCGACGATAGGGATATACGCAGTTGTTGATAAACAACCAACACTACTACCCATAGCGGTTCCTGATTACGTTAAACTCCGTGTGAGTGTACCAGGATTTGAAAGTTTATCTCCATCTAATTTTAGAATTTTTGAAGATAATAAAGAGCAAGGGTTTGTAGTTTATAAAGAGAGTACGGTAAAAAATAAGATAGATATAGCAATAATCCTTGATGTTACAGGTAGTATGTCTCCATCAATTCAAGGAGCCAAGAACAGCATTATAGCATTCTCACAGGCTCTTAAAGATAGTGGTCTAGATGTTAGAATAGGTGTTGTACCTTTTGATGATTACGTAAACCCACCGAGTGATATCGAAATAGAACTCCCATATCTTAATCTTTCCTCACCAGACAAAGCGAAAGACTATGTTTCGGAGCTTTATGCTGGGTACGGGGGTGATACTCCTGAAAATCAATACGATGCTATTATGTTTGCGGCTACTGCTCTTGAATGGAGAGTGGATTCGCAAAAATCGATGATTATTATCACTGATGCGCCTGCTCATTACAAAGGTGATGGAACTTCGTTTGCACATTTTACTAAGTCAGAGATGCTGCCTTATCTTGTTGGGTATTTTACAATTCACGGTGCTTTTGTACCAGGTTTCTATTTAACATCTGGCTCAGATTTTTCTGCCCAGAATGATCCAAGAGAGATTTGTCAAAAAACAGGAGGAGTTATAACTTACACAGATTCTTATGGAAATGTTGATTTAACTGCTCTCGGAATTGTGGAGTATGTTGAGTCTTCCTGGATAGTTGCATTTGAAAGCGATTCTTCAGCTCCATCCCATACTATAGAAGTATTTTTCGAGGCTGGAGCCGCAAAGAAATATACTAAATTAGAAAATGTTACTTACTAAAAACTAAAAACCAAAAAGCCCCCATATTATTGGGGGCTTTCTATTTTGTCTGCTACGACAAAATCATCCAAATATCGCGCATTCTATATCCTTTTTCTCGATTTCTTTCCATTCTCCTTTTTCAAGACCGTGGAGGGTTAAATTTCCAATTCTGATTCTTGTAATTTTTTTCCACGAGCTCAAACCAAGTGCGGCACACATACGCTTTATTTGATGATACTTACCTTCAACAATGATAATTGAGACAGTTCTTTCATCCACTTGCTCTATTTTCCCAGGTAACGTTTTTATTCCAGGATGTATATATAGACCTTCTTGTATCATATTTTTCATATGTTCTGTTACTGTTATCTGATTTTGAAATTGTATTATATATTCTTTTTCCACATAGCTTTTCGGTGAAATTACTTTATGCGTAAATTCCCCGTCATTTGTTAATATAAGTAACCCTTCAACGTCTTTATCGAGCCTACCAGCTATGTGTAGTTCTTTGATGTAAGGATGAACTATTAGATTCATTACACTTGGTTCTCTTTCAGATGTTGTTGAAACAAAACCAGCAGGTTTATACAGTATGATGTAAACATTGTGATGTGGAACTATTTTTTCTCCATCAAATGTTACAACATCGGATGACGTTATGTAATACGAAGGATCCGTTATCACTTTTCCATTAACCTTGACTCTTTCTTGCTTTATGTATTTTTTGACCTCGCTTCGTGTTCCAACATGTGCATTGGACAAAAATTTGTCAAGTCTTGCCTTATTCATTTTCATTTCCTCTCGGTAGCTCCACAAGTCATGTATGAAAATTTTAGAAATTTTAATTGGCATTCTTAATTGCTTCAATGATTTTTATAACTTCAATGTTTTCTTTGACATCATGTACTCTTACGATATTCACATTTTTCATTGCGCAGTAAGCAGTTATTGCGAGCGTACCATTCAATCTTTCCTCAGGCGGTAAGTTAAGAATCGCACCTATCATTGATTTTCTGCTTGCACCTATAAGGATCGGCTTACCAAGTGTCTTGAATTCATCGATATTTTTTAAAATTTCCAAGTTGTGATCCAAGTTTTTTCCAAAACCGATTCCTGGGTCAATTATTATGTCTTTTATACCATTTTTTTGGGCAAATCCTATCCGTTCTTTGAAAAACTCGATTATCTCTTTTACAACGTCATTATATTGTGGGTTTTGTTGCATTGTCTTTGGAGTACCTTTCATGTGCATCAAAATGACTGGACATTTGTAATGTGCAATTATATTTACCATGTTTTCATCCATTCTGAGAGCGCTTACATCATTGATTATGTCCGCACCGTTTTCCAAAGATTGTCTTGCAACTTCTGATTTGTACGTGTCGACGGAAATTGTAATTTCGAAATGTTTTCTGATTGCTTTTACTGCAGGTATTACCCGTTTAAGTTCTTCTTCGAGAGGAACAGGTTCGGAACCTGGTCGCGTACTTTCACCACCGATATCTATTATTTGTGCCCCATAATTTATCATTTCTTCTACCTTTTTTAGTAAGTTAAATTCATCCACTCGACTGTTTGGGTAAAAGGAATCAGGTGTCATATTTATGATTCCCATTACAATCGTTCTTTGAGGTGATAGCAGTTTTGATAAGTCCATTTTCACACCTCTTTATTTTTTTACACTATTTTTCTCTGATTTTTCTTATCTCTATACTTTTTATGAAAACAGAAGGCGGATTTTTTGGAATCAATATATCACCATATAAAGCACTAGAAACTACTAAGAATTTTCTATCGGAAGACTCTTTAAATTCTAATTTGCTGTTTATTTGGAACGTTCTTCTGTTTGCAAGCTCGTAGTAAAATCCGTTGTGTACATAGGTATCTCTGAAAACTTGATAGCTTTCTGGTGAAATTGCAATGACTCTGTAAGTTACTCTTTTAACTTCCCCGTCAATGTACTCGTCAAATGTAAACCTTGATTCCGAAGAACGTGGATTTGAAATTCTTATCTTAGAATTCTCAAGTGCATGTTTTGTAAAGTCGTATCTGATATAGTTCAATATATGGAATGCCCTCAATTCTTTGCTGTTTGTCGATAACACATGATTTGCGTGGATGATAACATAACTAAGTGTATCTAAGGCAGATATCAAAATCACCGTGGAAACAACAATAACAACAAGCAGCTCGATATAATTCATGAAAATGAACCCCTACCCCCTCGAGACACTTGAAAAATAAGCTAAAACAGTAAACAATATGGATAGTAAGATCACAATTAAAGTGTTCAGAGATTAAATTTTTCTTTTGGTGCATATGATTTTGCTATCTTGTCTAAAACTCCATTAACAAATTTTCCACTCTCTTCTGAAGCATACTTTTTCGATATTTCTATCATTTCATCAAGTGTTACTTCAATAGGTACATCCATTTCATACATCAATTCGTAAGTTCCGAGCCTTAAAACGCTGCGTTCAAGATGAGAAACACGTTGAAAATCCCAATTTATAAGCTGCTGAGAAATAATAGAATCAAGTTCGCCTAATCTTTCATAAATTCCTCTTGCGTATCTCTCAACATCTGTTTTGAGTTTTGATTCTTTTATCTTACTACTAAGTTCATTTAAAATATCTTCGAATTCACTCGGTCTAAAATCAAGTTGAAATAAGATTTTGACTACTATTTCTCTGAGTATCCTTCTTTTAGATACCAATTTAGTTCAACTCCTGCCTAATTAAAAGACGTTTAAATCATGCTTTGTTTTCAAATACGTTATTCACTGTAATGTTAACAGCTTCAACAATTTTATCTGTCATTTGAGAGACATTTTCACTAACACTTTTCATAACATTTCTGGAAAATTCGACAATGTTTTCTCCGTAAGGTACGTCAAGTTTGATGTTGATTATTATGTTATCTTCGGGTGTTCGTTCAACATTTATGTTTTTCCGCTGTTTTTTGAAATCCCTATCATCTGGTTCAACACCGTAAACAGAACAGATAGCTCTGTAAGTTATTTCTATTATTACGTTATCTGAAACAGTTATGTTTCCCATTTTTTCACCTCTCTTCATTAATCTCGAACTTTTATAGCTGTTAAGCTCTTTCAATATATTCACCTGTTCTGGTGTCAACTTTTATTTTATCACCGACGTTTATGAAAAATGGTACTGTGATTTTTAAACCTGTTTGAAGAACGGCTGGTTTACCTCCACCTGAAACTGTATCGCCTTTAAAGTTGGGCTCTGTCTCTATCACCTCAAGCACAACAGTTGTTGGTAATTGGATACCAATTGGT
>JBCNVJ010000131.1:0-3531 GCA_039630255.1 Fervidobacterium sp.
TCACAATAGAAAAACTTGTTAAGCTCACATTGAAAAAGCTATTTGAAATTTATTTCAGTGAAGAATTCAAAGAAGATGACTACGACATACAAATACATCCAGAACTGACAGACTATTTTATATAGCACAATTGCAGTCAAACATTTTACGGAGTGAGTTGCTTAGTATTCATTCCAAAAACTCCTTGAGTCAAGCTAATTTTGCAAAAATTCAGACAACTAAATTCTTACTTTCCTCGGACTTGTGTTTGACTGATCGTGTAAAACCTAGAGTAAATCTTAACATGAAGATGCAAAGTACGATTTTCTAAGCTATTGACTGTAAACAACAAACGAAGTCGGTGTTTCCCAAAGTCTTACTTCAGTGAGTTTGTATCTTTCAGTATGTAATTTATCTTTCAACCGATTCCAAATCCACTCTGCTATATTCTCAGCAGATGGTTGAGGGATAATATCATTTATATAAGAATGATCTAACACATTTAACACCTCATTCTGGACTATTTGCTTTAGCTCCAAAAAATCTATGACTATACCCTCTTTGTCACGCTCACCGCAGACAACCACTTGCAATTTATAAGTGTGACCATGAAGTTTTTCACATTTTCCATGATATTCAACAAGATTATGTGCAGCATCAAAGGTAAATTCTTTAACCACGCACAACATAATGATCACTCCAACCCAACATATCTTCTGAACTAAAATCAAACGGAAATTTCACAGGTTTGTTTTCAAGCGCTGATTTATATATAGCTAACACTATCTCCACAGCTTTCTTACCCTCTTCGCCGTTTATTTTTGGCTCTCTGTTTTCTACAACAGCTTCACAAAAATCTCTATAAAGAGGTACATGCCCTGAACCATAAACGGTATCCGGATCTGGAAGATTCATAAATGGGTGTGAATCTTCTTCCTCAAAACGCCAAACCTGTATTTTGTTAACTGCTAATCCTCCGATAATAACAGTACCTCTTTCGCCAAATATTGAGAGAGTCTCCTCTAAATTTTTCGGATAAATTGTAGATGTACCTTCGATTATACCGATACTACCGTTTGCAAATTTCACTATCGCCCCCCCAAAATCCTCCGCTTCGATATAAGGATGCTGAAAGTTTCTTATAACCCCATATACCTCATCTATTTCTCCTCCGAGCATCCATTGAAGCAAATCAATATTGTGTGTACATTGATTCATCAAAGTTCCTCCGTCTAATCTCCAAGTACCACGCCATTTTGCTTGATCATAATAATTCTTGTCCCTGTTCCATCTAATATTTGCCACACCGTAATTGATTTTTCCGAAACTTCCACAATCAATCTTTTTTCTCAGCTCAACTATTGGCGGATTAAAACGATTTTGAAAACATACCCCAAGTTTTAAGTTATTCTTCTTTGCAGTATTTATCATTTCATCAATGTGAGATGTAGATAAGGCCATTGGCTTTTCGACAAGCACATTCACGTTATTTCTTAAGACTTCCATGGTAATTTCGTAATGAAATCCACTTTCTGTGGCTATAACAACAAAATCAAGCTTTTCTTCTCGGAGCATCCGTTTATAATCAGTATAAACTGATGGCTTGTAACCTAAGTGTTTGTTTATCTTTTCACAACAGCTTTCCGCTCTTTCTCTTACTATATCACAAAATGCTTGAACCTTTAGAACATCACTGTTTTTTATCATTGCTTCAACATGCTTTGTTGAACCTATTCTTCCACAACCAATTAGCGCCATTCTCAACATAATAACCTCTCTCCTTTCTTTTCCATTCATTCAGTGAATGAATATATACACTATAGATTATATCATCAGAACCTACTTTATTCAACTTGTTAAGTCGGTATTTAGTTTGGGTGAACGGGAGATGTTGTATGACAAAATAGAAAAAAAATAAAAGATTCCGGATGATTTATTCCGGAATCTGAGCTAATTTATTTTATTGGTCTTTTTTCAGGTCTACCACTTCTTCTTGGATACTTATCTGGGGTATAGTTTACCTTTTCAAATACAAGCAAATATCTAGCTTTACCTTTTATGTTATAATTTCTAATTTCTTTTAGTCTTACACCAAGTTCTTTCATGGCATTTACTGATTGACCAAGTTCTTCGTTGTAACCCGGGCCTTTATATATTAATATTTTTCCACCTACCTTAACATATGCAGCTGTGAGTTCGAGCACAGTAGTAATTTTGGAGACTGCTCGTGATGTGGCTGAATCAAAATAATCCCGGTAATTACCGATATTTTTCAATTCTTCTGCTCGTGTACAAATAAACTCTATGTTGCAAATCTCCAACTCCTTACAAATTTTACTTACATATTCAATTTTTTTGCACACACTATCTATCAAAACACCTCTTACATTAAATTCGATTGAAAGAAAAACACCAGGTACACCACCACCAGTCCCAACATCTAAAAAAATATTACCCAGATCTTCCTTTCTAACTGGTAAAATTGAATCGAAATAAAGGTAAGAAAAGGCTTCTTCAAGGTTCTTATAACCCACCAAATTTAAAGGTGATGAGATAAGTTTTTCAATGTAACTTTTTACAAGTTCCGTTTTTTCCATCTAATACCACCTTAAAGAAGAATTTCATAACGTCAACTGGTACGCGCGAACGAGAAATTGGTTCCGTAATCCATCGATAAAACCATTCAAGTCTCATTTGTTGGAAGAATGTTGGTGCACGCTTTTTAACACCTGCCACTACGTCAAAGCTTCCCCCAACTCCCATTGCAAGTCTAAAAGGTAGGTACATATGTTGATAAATCCACAATTCTTGCCTTGGAGCCCCCATACCAACAAACAAAAGATCAGGCTTTAGTCTCTTTATCTCGTTTGCTGGTGTTTGATCTTCAAAGTATCCATGGTGGTATCCAACTATATTTATACCTTTTGCGGATAACCTTTCCGTAGCCTTTTTTATTACATCCGGCTTAGCACCCAGTAAATATACTCTCCACTTTCTCAATCTTGCCTCTTCGCAAAGGTACAGCATTGTGTCAATCCCCGGTACTCTATCAGTTTTTACTTTGCAATGCTTTTTTAAAGCCCAAACAACCCCTGCTCCATCTGGCAAGTGAAATGTAGCATTTCTCAAAGCTTCATCATAGTCTGGTATTTGCTGAGCTTTCAGAAATATTTGACTGTTCAAGGTTACAACAAACATTTTCTTACCTTCCTCGATAGATTGAACAAGAAATTTACGTAATTCATCAGCTTTACCACATATAAGTGGATAAGAATAAAAAAATATTTTGTCCAATCTTTCACCACACTTTCATCACTGAAGATAATAAAATCTTTAGTAGATTTTTGACAACTGCAACTACAAAAAAACCGGGTCGGTAATTCCGACCCACAGATTTCTCATCTGGTGCCGAGGGCGGGATTTGAACCCGCACGGGAATTCCCACATGATCCTGAGTCATGCGCGTCTGCCAATTCCGCCACCTCGGCTCTTTCATCTTTGGTGGTTATAGTTCAACCGATATTATATCATAGAAGTTACAATTTTCAAGAA
>JBCNVJ010000132.1:0-3157 GCA_039630255.1 Fervidobacterium sp.
CTTCAGTACCAGCTGTTGAGATTTGCTCGCTGATATTTGCCGCTGGAATGATTATCTGCGCAGCCGATACATTGTAATTTGGTATGAAAACAACCTTTAATTGTTTGCTTACTATTGGATCAGTGTTTATTACGTTGGCAACGCTGTTGATGAGCTTGATAATTAGCTTCGCCATTCTGTACCCTGGGGCAGATTTGCCTGCAAATATGAATGTTCTGGGTACGTTTAAGTTATTTCCGTCTTTTATTTCGTTGTATAAATGAACAATATGCAATACATTTAGAAGTTGTCTTTTGTATTCGTGGATTCTTTTTACCTGTATATCAAATAATGTCTTAGGATCGATTGAGATGTCCAATTTTTCTTTTACATATTTTGCTAACCTTTCTTTGTTCCACATTTTTGCTTGAGCAAGCCTTTCGAGGAATTCCTTATCTTCAACAAAATTTTCTAATTTTTTCAACTCGTAAAGGTTTGTTATCCATCCATCTCCGATTCCTTCGGTTATGAGTTTGGCAAGTGGTGGATTACACTCCAAGAGCCATCTTCTTTGTGTAACTCCGTTTGTTTTGTTGTTAAATTTTTCCGGATACATTTCGTAGAAATCTTTCAGAACACTTTTTTTAAGTATTTCTGTGTGTAATTCAGACACGCCGTTTATTGAAAATGAAGCTATTGATGAAAGATTTGCCATTCTAACTTTCTTTATATTTCCTTCTTCAAAAATTGACATATCAATGATCTTTTTTAGGTCATTGTTGAATTTTTGACCAACTTCTTTCAAAAACCTGGCATTTATTTCCTCAATTATTTGATAGTGTCTGGGAAGCATATTCTGAAGTAGTGGTGCTTCCCACTTTTCAAGTGCTTCTGGCATAACTGTGTGGTTGGTATAAGCTATTGTGTTACTTACTATTTTCCATGCTTCATCCCAACCATATCCTTCTTCGTCAAGTAATATTCTCATAAGTTCGGGAATTGCAAGTGCAGGATGGGTATCGTTAAGTTGTATGACCTCACTTTCGTGGAGGTTATCTAAATTGTTACCGTACCTTCTTTTGTGTCTTCTGATTATATCTTGCAAAGCAGCACTTACAAAAAAGTATTCTTGTTTTAATCTTAATTCTCTACCTTGGTAGAACGCATCGTTTGGATATAGTACTTTACAAAGTGTTTCTGCGAGGTTTTTTTCATGAACAGCTTTTTCGTAATTACCTTTCTCAAACTCGTTGAAATTAAACTCATTAACGGCTTTAGGATGCCACAATCTGAGTACAGAAACTATTTCGCTGTTGTAACCAGTTATATAAATATCATATGGGACTGCTAAAACTTCGTATGCATCAATCCATCTGAATTTTAGTTTCCCTTCCGCGTCGAAATACGGTTCACTTTTACCAAAGAATTTGACTTTTACTGTTTCATGCGGTTTAGGAAATTCCCATGGATAACCATTTTTCAACCAATCGTCGGGAAGTTCTTTCTGAAAACCGTTTTCAATTTCTTGTTTAAATAATCCGTATTGGTAACGTATTGTATAACCGTAAGAAAGATAGCCAAGAGTAGCTAAGGAATCAAGGAAACATGCAGCAAGTCTACCAAGGCCACCGTTACCAAGTGCTGCATCTTCTTCTAATAAAGCAATTTCATCAAGTGTGATATTGTATTTTTCCAAAAGTTTTTTGACTTCATCCTCAACTTTCAGATTGAGTATGTTATTGTATAAAAGTCTACCTATCAAGAATTCCATCGACAAATAGTTAACTATTCTTAGATCTTTTCTCTTATAAATTATCTCCTCAGTGTTGAGCCATTTTTCCGCAATAATGTCTCTGATAGAGTAAGATAATGCAAAAAACTTTTGGATTGTTGTAGCGTAATCAACTTTCTCACCTAAGGAGTGATGCATGTGATATTTGAATTGTGTTGCTAAATCACACTTCTTTCCATTCCTTGTCACCATCTGCACCCCTTTTCAAAACATCAGAACCGTTTCCAACAGAAATCCAAATTAAAGTTTACACTATGTTTTGAAAAATGTCAAATACATTATAAAGAAAGGAAAGTTGCCACATAGTTTCAGATTTATACTCAAAAAATCTTATTATTGCAACTTAGAACTTTTCCGTCTTCTGATTAATTCTGATATTATTTCATGCCACTCAACTTCCTTTTTTGACAATAAGACCGTCAAATGGTAAATCAAATCTGCCAATTCGTACACAAGGTGTCTTTTATCATTTCCCATAGCAGCTAAAACGACTTCAATGCTTTCTTCTCCAAATTTCTTGGCTATTTTCTCTATTCCTTCGTTAAAGAGACGGGTTGTATAAGAACCTTCTGGTAGTTCCTTCTTTCGTTCATCGATTAGTTGTTTTAACTCGATTAAAAATTCCAAATTCATAATTTTGCCGTTGTTCTCCTTACTTGAGTCGTGTAAGACATTGAAAAAGCAAGTTCTTCTATTTGTATGACATGCTACTTTATCTGCTGGGAATTTTACTAAGTACAATATTGCGTCCTCATCGCAGTCTTTCAATATTTTAACAACTTGCATTGTGTTTCCGGATTCTTCACCTTTTTTCCAGATTTTACCTTTCGAGCGTGAATAAAAGTGTGCATAACCAGTTTGCTTAGTTAGTTCAAGCGCTTCTTGGTTTGCATACGCTAACATTAAAACTTCTTTTGTGTTTATTTCTTGTACGATTACTGGTATTAAAGTTTTATCATTTGGCATAATTCCACCTTCTTTCATTTTTTGAATTTAGTAATTAATCCTAACATTTATTCCGTTGTTTTGAAGAAATTTCTTGAGTTCTTGTAGATTGATCTTTTCAAAGTGCAACACAGATGCCATAAGTGCAGCATCAGCACCTGCATTAAAAATTTCCAATATGTGTTCCATTCGCCCAGCGCCACCGGATGCTATAATCGGAAGCTTGGTTAATGATTTAGCTATGTGTATGGTTTGTGTGTCATAACCTTCTTGCATCCCATCTTTATCAATACTTGTTATTAGTAATTCACCCGCACCGAGTTTTTCAATTTCTGTAAGATAATCTTCATATTTTATACCTGTTCTTTTTCGACCAGATACTGTGAATATTTCATAACCAATGCCTGTCTTTTTAACATCTATAGCTACGACAACAGCTTG
>JBCNVJ010000133.1:0-41566 GCA_039630255.1 Fervidobacterium sp.
CAATTTTTTCTTCAAACATAAATTTCCCCCCTTAAGAAAGCATTTTATTTCAAAACATCTATTATAGACTTTGCAAGGTTTTCGTCGCCGATACCTATTGCTGCGACTTGTTTTAATCCTACTGCTTTAGACAGAACTGACTTCTCACACAGTTCAAACAAATTGACTTTATTAATTTCACATCTTATTTTTAAGTCTTTTTTTACACGTTGGCCAGTATCTGTTGCAATAATTATTACCTTAGTTTTAATACGTGGATCGGTTATGTAATCTCGTAACATGTCCTTGCCATAAACTATTTTATTTGATTTTGCTGCAAAACCAAGGTAAGATAAGATTTTTTTCAGCTTTTGCTCGTCAACCATGGGCCTATCAATCACTCTTCCACACCTCTTTGGCTGTTACTCTTTGATTGGTAAGTTGGCCATTTACACATTTTGAGGACTTATTTCATCACTTGTTACACAAGCATAAGCGTTATGCGCATGTATAGATTCAAAGCTTTCAACCTCTATTTTGTACCAAACAATTTTATCATGTTTTTTGAGCTTTATGGCAACATCTCTGGCGACATCTTCTACAAATTTCGGATTATCATATGCCTTTTCCGTTAAATACTTTTCGTCTGGCCTCTTCAAAAGTGTGAATATTGGTGCGCTTGCACTTTCCTCAACAATGTTTATAATATCCTCAAACCATATCATTTCTTTGCTTTTAAATGTAACTTTACATACTGCTCGTTGGTTATGAGCACCGTATCTACTGATTTCTCTTGAACATGGACAAAGTGTATGTATTGGAATACTTACAGAAGATGAGAAATCAAGATGATCATTGTAAATTTCTGCTTCGAAAGCGCAAGTATATTCAAGATAGCTTTCGATATTTGTTATAGGAGCCTTCTTTAGTATAAAATACGGAAATTCCAGCTCGATCACCGCTCTTTTAGCGTTGAGAACTCTTTTCAAACTATTCAATATTTCTCTTATTTTTTTTGGATTTATTTCCAGATGATATTCATTTAATACCTCAATAAACCTGCTCATATGTGTACCGCGATAATTTTCAGGAAGATCGACAAACATATTCAGTGTAGCTATAGTGTGCTGGTTACCGTTTGTTTTATCGAGCACAACTACTGGGTATTTCAGATTTTTGACTCCTACTCTTTTGAGATAGATATTCCTTCCGTCAAGTTGATTTTGAACATCTACAAGCATCTTAAATAACCTCCAAATTAACAACGAAATCGGTATAGTAGTTCATCTCAAACTTCTTGAATTTTGCTCAGATAGTATCTTATCTATTTGTTTTTTTAAATCTTCACTGGAAATTTCCTTCAAAATTAGCAGTGATTCTCTTCTGTAAATGGAATACTGAAAATTATCTAAGAAAGATGACAAAAACAATTTGGCGCTTTCAAGTTCTCCAATTCTGTACAAAGACATACCTAAATAAAAGTAAATTTCGTCCATCCATGGATTTTCAGAATCCTTTATCTCTCTTAACAAACTGGCAGACTCAGCATAATTTCCTTCTCTGTAAGATATCTTCGCTTTGTCAAGCTTTGATCTTATTTCACTCATTAGTCTTTTTGAAAGAAGCCAATCTAATTCTTTCAAATCATTTTGTTTTACAAAATCGGTAAATTCTTTGCTTTCTACTAAATACAGTTCATAAGCTTTCACAATCTTTCTAAGTCTTGTCAGTTGGTTAAACTGATTAACATTGTAAAGGTATGTAAAAATAAACATTAAAGCAAATAAGGTGGTAAATATCAAAAGTATCTTTTCAAACTTTGTCTTCTTCACACTATGTCACCCTTTTTGATTCAACGAATTTTCAAAAATCTTTTTCAATCCTTTTCTACAAACTTACCGTTTACAACCTGGAAAAACCTTATTTTTCTGTTTATACTGTTATTTGAAAAGGTATACCTTCCAGTTTTTGTCTCCACCACACAGTATTTCAAAAATCTCCTGAACTGATCAGCAGATAAGAACCTATGTTTGGAAAGGAAGTCAGCTACCTCATTTATCAGTTCTACTTCTGGGTTTTCAAGATAAGGCATTGGATAAACTAAGTAAGTAAATTCAACGAAGATACCACCATAACTTAGGTAATCCACAGACATGACACTGTCAGTACCGATTATTCTTATTGTTGGATTTGAAGATTTGAGAATCTTAACACAATCGACTGCATCTTTTGAGAAAATGGTCATAATAGCAGTGTCGTAATCTTCCAAAGTTAGGTTTTTCAGTGAATCTTTGTTGTAATAATACACGTTCGTACCTTTAAATGTCTTCAAAAGTTCTTTAAACTCATCACTGTACTGTCTGTTTTTAGGGTCTGATATTAGCAATAAATTCTTGGTCTCGAGATCTTCAAGTAATTCCCTTATACGACTGATTATAAGACTGTTTGATGGTGTAAAGGAAAATATGTAATTAGTGCTAAGTAATTTTGAAGAAGAAATTGTTGCAGAAACAGCCACCATATTCAAACTTTTTAAAAACGATAGTGCATTTTCACCTTCTGCAGATGTTGGTGGTCCGAGTATTATTTTTACTCCTTTTGAAGAGAACAACTTAAATGCTTCATCCATTTTAGTAGAATCAAAAGCTAAAAAGTTCAGATCACTACGGTTGTTGTGCAAAAATTCCTTTGAATTAGTTGCCGGATTGTACAAGAATCCGACGTATTTCGATGAGTAGCCATACCAAAAAATAGCAATTGAAAACATTAAAAATACTGTTATGAAAAGACGGCTCACTGAAATCACTCCAGCAAAGGTTTTTGGTATAATTGTTCTGAACAACGGATTAAAATCCACTAAAAATTCTTACATCATCGGTAATTAAGTAATCTATATAATGTTGTATAGATTTTATGGCTTCCTTTGAATTAACTGTCCAAAAGACTATTTTTATTCCCATATTTTTGAGTTTTTCTACAATTTTCTCAATGATCTCAGGTTTTTGCTCGTAAGCTGTTATAGGTAAATGTGCACTGTAGGTGTTAAGAGTAAATAAATTAAAAAATTCTTCGTCAGACATGTTCGAGTGCTCTTTACCGAAAAGATAACCAAACTTTAAGTTTGGATACGTTTGTTTGAGTTGGTCTATGAGTTTGTGATTGAATGAGCTGTATATTATCTCTCCTTCGTAACTTTTCGAAAGTTCAACTGCCAATTCCCCAGCTTCGTAATCTTTTATTTCTAAGTTGAGACACTTATATTTCGGAACAACTTCAAGAAATTCTTCTAATGTTGGAACTTTTAACCCATCCGAGGAAAATTTGCTCAAATCATTCAGTTCCAAATCTTTGACTCTAATATCCTCACCACAGAAACTTTTCAAAGTTTCGTCATGTATCAAAACAATTTTACCATCCTTAGTAATCCTAAGGTCTGTCTCAATACCATCAGCTCCAAATTCAAAGGCCTTAAGTAAAGAAGGTATAGTATTTTCTTTCAACAAAACTGGTACGCCGCGATGTCCTAAAATTTTCATTTGTATTTATCCCCTTTTGATATTTTCGGTTTTCAAGATAGATTATATCAAATTTCTTGAAAAAAACAAACCCCGATACAATATTTTATTTGTATCGGGGTTTTTACTTTAAGATCTTGAAGATTAATTTAAACTCTTTGCTTAATAGCTTCAATTACGTCTTGCACTGTCTTAATTTTCGAAAGATCTTGATCACTTATCTTTACACCAAACTCATCTTCAAATGCCATAACCAAGTCTACTATGTCAAGTGAGTCAGCTCCAAGGTCTTCCATGAGGTTTTTGTCAGGCTGCACATCGTTCAAATCAATGCCAAGTTGTTCAGCTATGATTTCGCATACTCTTTTTTCCATAATTTATACCCCCTTAGTAACAAAAATTTGCAGATGCAAATTTGTTTTGGTTACGTTTAAATATAAGTAGTTTTATGAAATCGCTTTGCCACAAAGAGTCATTGTTAGTACATAATTACATTTTTTATTTGTGTTCACAAAGTTAGTTTACCATATTAATCTTTTTTTGTCAATAAGTAAGTTTTTAATCATTTATAAAATTTAGCCTTGACTAAAAAAGTTGAACCTGATATAATTTTTCATGATATGGAGGTGGTTATATGTACACTTTTATTACTGATTCAGGTTATGATTTGCCAAACAATGTAAAACTGCCATTTGAGTTGAAGGTTTTGCCATTGCGTGTGTTCTTGAAAGAAAAAGAATATGAAGATAAACTTACAATCGATGCAAATGAGCTTTACCGTTTAGAACTTGCTGGAGAGTTGGCCACAACTTCTCTCCCAAAACCAGAGGTTATTGAAAGCACGATCAAAGAAAGTGCAGCTAAGAGCGAGAAAGTTTTTATTATTACAATCTCTGCAAAACTAAGTAACACCCACGATTTGATTAAGAATGTGCTATCGTCTTTAAAATTTAATAACGTAGAAATATTTGATTCAAAGACAGCTTGCATAAAGCAAGGATATGTACTGCTAAGAGCTATGGAACATGTCAAGCAAACTGGTGTTTTAACTCAAAGAGACATAGATCGTTTCGTGGATGAGTCCTTACTTGTTTTCTTGGTACCAACTCTTGACTATCTTTACAAAGGAGGACGAATAGGCAAAGCGAAAGCTTTGATAGGTAAGATTCTCAGTTTAAAGCCGATATTGACAACCGATAACGAAGGAGAAGTTAACACACTTGGAACAACGCGTTCTATAGAGGCAGGTATAAATGCTATGCAAAATATCATCAATAAATTCCTGGAAGCAAAAAATCTTTTAAACGATTATTCAGTGATAGGAGCCTATACAATTCCAGAGACTAAAAAGTATGTGGAGAAACTTTCAGAGTCTTATAAGAAACAGTTAATAGGATTAACTAACATAGGTTCTGCCATTGCAGCACACGTGGGACCAGAGGCATTTGGTTTAGTCATAGGTAAGGGGGTGCGTTTGGATTGATGGAACTAAGAAGAAGGATAGTTATTACTGGAATGGGGGTTGTTTCACCACTTGGATGTACATTATCAGATCTTGAGAAAAACCTTAGGGAAACGAACATAGCGATTGATAAGATATCATCTTTTGATGCTACAAATCTACCGGTTCGAATTGCTGCAGAGGTTAAAGATTTCAAACCAGAAGATTATATGGATAAAAAACTTGCCAAAAGGTTAGATCGCTTTTCTCAATTCGCGCTTGCAGCAGCTCGTCAAGCGATTGAAATGAGCGGTTTGAATTTTGTTGGTATTGAGGATAGAGTAGGAGTTGTCATTTCTTCCGGCATGGGAGGATTTTTGACGCTCTCAGAACAAAACGAGGTGTTAAGAGAGAAAGGTCCTGAAAGAGTCAGCCCTTTTTTGATACCTATGATTCTAATTAACATGGCAAGTGGGATCGTTGCAATGGAGTTTGGACTTAAAGGTCCGAATTTTGCACCTGTGAGTGCATGTGCTACATCGATTCATGCAATAATTTTGGGTAGTATGCTTATTAGACATGGATATGCAGATGTAGTGATAGCAGGTGGTTCAGAGGCAACAATTGCTCCGCTGCCTATTGCCGGATTTGCTTCTATGAGGGCGTTATCTACAAGAAACGATGAACCTAAGAAGGCTTCTCGACCATTTGACAAAGCAAGGGATGGATTTGTTATGGGAGAGGGTGCAGGCGTAATAGTTCTCGAGGCTGAAGAGTTTGCAAAATCCAGGGGAGCAAACATTATAGCAGAAATTAAAGGTTTCTATATGAACGATGATGCATATCATTTTAGCGCACCAGATCCAGAAGCAAAAGGTTCAACAAAAGCTATGAAGATGGCATTAGAAGATGCGCAAATCGGGCTAAGTGATATAGATTTTGTAAATTGTCATGCCACCAGTACACCGGCTGGAGATGAAGTTGAATTAAAAGCTATCGAGAATGTTTTTGGTGATCACGTGAGAAAATTGTACGTAAATTCTACCAAAACACTTATTGGACATTTACTTGGTGCTGCTGGTGTTGTGGAGCTTATAGGTGCTATTCTTCAGATGAATGGTAATTTTGTACACGGAATGCCAAACCTTGAAGATTTAGATGGACCAGACTACTTCAATATACCAAGATTTACTACTCAGGCTAAAATCAGAAATTTTGTAAAGAATTCGTTTGGTTTTGGTGGACACAACGCCTCGTTGGTGGTGGGATTTTATGGATGAAAGTGTCGTTATGAAAAAAGAGGAGTTAATGAAAATTTTACCTCATAGAGAACCTATATTGCTTGTTGATGAAGTGATTGAAATGGGAGAAGATTATATTATCGCAAGAAAATATATAAATGCTGATGAACCAGTCCTAAGAGGGCATTTTCCGGGTTATCCTATTTATCCAGGAGTATACATAATCGAAGGACTTGCGCAAAGTGCCGGTGTGCTTTTATTAAGTAGGTTGAAAAATAATCCTATCCCTCTTTTCTTGGGTATCGATGAGGCAAGGTTTAAGAAAGAGGTCAGACCAACATGTGAGCTTGTTTATCACGTAAAAATGGTAGAGAGAAAAGGAGCAATTGCGATTATCGATGCAAAGGCGTACGTGGATAATCAACTTGTTGCAAAAGCTAAATTGATGGTTGGTACTAAAGAAGGTAATTTTCAAAAGATGGTAGGTGTTTCAAATGAATAGGGTATGTGAGATGCTTGGTATAAAGTATCCAATAATTATGGGTGGTATGTCGTGGGCAGGTACTCCAAAGTTAGCTGCCGCGGTTTCAAACGCTGGAGGACTTGGAATAATAGGCTCTGGCCCAATGAGGGCAGAACATCTTGAAAATGCTATCGAGCAAACAAAAGCACTTACCAATAAACCTTTTGGTGTAAACATAATTCTCGTTTCACCGTTTGCAGACGAACTTGTTGAAGTTGTGATAGAAAAACAGGTTCCTGTTGTAACGTTTGGAGCAGGAAATCCATCAAAATATATTTCAAAGCTAAAGCAGGTCGGTATAAAAGTTATTCCTGTAGTAGCTTCAGATAGCATGGCTAGGATGATGGAAAGGATAGGAGCTGACGCAGTTATAGCTGAAGGTATGGAATCAGGCGGTCATATAGGTGAAGTAACCACTCTTGTGCTTGTAAATGCTGTTTGTAAAGTTGTTAGTGTTCCAGTTATAGCAGCAGGCGGAATTGCAGATGGTAAAGCGATGGCTGCTATGTTTGCCCTCGGTGCAGAAGGTATTCAAATGGGAACGAGATTTATAGCTACTTTGGAAGCCGATACGCATGAGAATTTTAAAAGATTGATAATTAAATCTGGAATAAGAGATACTGTTGTAACAGGTGCTGCACTTGGGCACCCAGCTAGGGTGATTGAAACAAAGTTTGCAAAGAAGATCCGTGAACTTGAAGTGAAGAATTTGCAAGAAGCAGAAGAGTTATTAGTTGGTAGTTTGAGAAAAGCGGTTGTTGATGGAAACATAGACGAAGGTTCGTTTATGGCTGGGCAGTGTGTTGGACTTATAAACGAAATTAAATGTGTCGAGGAAGTTATCGAAAATATTATGAATGAGTTTTTTAAAGCAATCGAAAATCTAAATGGAGAATACAGTAAGTTAAAATTGCAAAATAAAGAGGTGAATGAATATGTCAAATAGGGCTTTTATTTTTCCTGGACAAGGTTCTCAATATAGTGGCATGGCAACCGATTTTTCGGTATATCCATCATGGGATGAATACGCGCAAAAAGCTATAGATGTACTTGGTTTTGATATTGTCGAGATAATGGATGGAGATGAAGAGATACTGAAGATTACGGAAAACGCGCAACCTGCTATTTTTCTTGCAAGTTATGTTGCCTATGTTGAATTGCAAAAGAAAATTTTACCAAATTTTGTTGCTGGACACAGCCTTGGTGAATACACAGCTCTTGCCGTTGCTGGTGTTTACGATTTTGAGACAGGAATATATTTGGTAAGAAAAAGAGGAGAATACATATCACAGGCTATTAAACCAGGTGAAGGGAGCATGGCAGCTGTACTTGGTGTTTCAGTTGAAAGAGTACAAGAATTGGTACGTGATTATGAAGAACTTTACATAGCTAATTATAATTCAGCTGATCAGATAGTAGTCAGTGGAAAGACAGAGAGTGTCAAGAAATTTGTAACAGATTTAACTTATCAAGGATTGAGAGCAATAGAATTAAAAGTTTCTGGACCTTTTCACACACCATTCCTTGACAAAGCTCGAGAAAATATGATAAAAGAAGTTGAGCATATAAAATTCAAACCTCCAAGATTTCCAATAGTCATGAACAGCATAGCAAAAGAAGTTACGGATCCTGAGCATATTAAACATTATATACTTGAGCAGATCAGTGGACCAGTGTACTGGAAACAATCGATTGACAGATTTGTTGAACTCGGTGTAGAAGAATTTGTAGAAGTAGGTCCTAAAAATGTCTTGACATCTATGCTTAAGAAAGCAAAGTTAAACGCAAAACACTTTACAGCTTTTGTTACAGGAGGTGTCCTTGATGAAAAATAAGAATGATAGAATTCTTCGTGTCGTGTTCATTCCTGTTTTTACTGCGTTAACAGCAGTAGGAGCGCAAATTTCCATACCTATTGGAAATGTACCTATAACTTTGCAAATGTTGTTTGTTTTCTTAGCGGGGTTTATGTTGAAACCTTACGATGCACTTATTTCAATGTTACTTTATCTAACCCTTGGCGGTGCTGGTTTGCCTGTCTTTGCAAATTTTTCAGGTGGTGCACAACATCTTGTAGGACCCACAGCAGGATATCTTTGGGCATTTCCAATATCTGCGTTCGTTATCGGTTTTTTGAAGAAAAATAATCAATTTTTAGCGGGGATAGTTGGTTTATTAATTGTTTATCTATTAGGTTGGGCATGGCTTGGGATATCTATAAATAACTTTACAAAAGCATTCATAGTTGGAGTTTTGCCATTTGTTCCAATTGATCTTATTAAAATGTTCATTGCACTGTACGTATGGAAAAAGAGCGAGAAAATAATAGGAGGAATTGTAAATGAAGAAACTTGAGGGTAAAGTAGCTATAGTTACAGGTGCGTCTGGAGGAATTGGAAGAGCTATAGTTAAAGAATTGTCGGAAGAAGGCTGCACGGTAATAGGTTTCAATTACTCACCTTTTGGCGAAGAAAATGAGTATATTGTTGATATAACAAACAGAGAAGCTGTGGAAAATGCCGTTGAAAATGTTATTACAAAATACGGACGAATTGACATACTTATTAATAATGCCGGTATTACAAAGGACAATATTCTTTACAGAATGAGCTACAAAGATTGGGACGAAGTCTTGAATACAAACCTTACTGGTGCATTTAATATGATAAAAAGCTGTATTCGGGAAATTGTTAAGAATGAAGGATGCATTGTTAATATTTCTTCTGTTGTAGGTATTGAAGGAAACATAGGTCAGGCAAATTACGCCGCTTCAAAAGCGGGATTAATAGGTCTTACCAAATCTTTGGCAAAGGAATTTGGTCGGAAAAATGTACGTGTGAATGCTGTTGCACCAGGTTTTATAAAGACTCCTATGACTGACAAATTACCAGATGAAGTAAAAAAAGTGGCCTTAGAAAAAATATCGATGCGACGATTTGGTAAACCAGAGGAAGTTGCAAAACTTGTGAGATTTCTTGTAACAGACGGAACTTATATTAACGGTCAAGTGATTGTAATTGATGGTGGTATGGAATTGTAAACTCCTCTCTGAAATCTGATTTAAAAACATTGGTTTTATATGGTTGTCGGGGAAATCCCGACAATTTTTATTTTTCTTTCAAAAATTTCATTATTTCCTCCACGAGAATTTTGTTAAATAACGGCATATGTCCTTCACCAGGTAACAAAACAAACTGCGAGTTTGGTAATACACTGTGGAGAAATTCACCTATTTTAGGGGAAGTAACGTTATCGTTTTCACCGTAAACGATTAAAACAGGAAATACGAATTTAGAGAAGTTAACTGGTTCAATTTTCTGATTTAACTTATCGGTTGAAAATTTAACGAGAATTTCACTGGGTAAGAAGAAATTTTGTGAGAATAGAAAATCAAAATGATTTGTGTCTAATATATCTCCAGTACCAACTGATGAAATATAAACATATTTCAAAAGTGGATATATCTTTAATAAAATATCCAGTAAAATTGAAAGTTCAAAAGGAGAACTTAAAAAAATTGTATGATTAGGTGTTTCAGATGATTGTAGGTTAATAAACTGACCTTCTCGAGGATAATTGAATGCACTATCTATTAAAATAAGTTTATTTACTTTTTCTGGGATCTTATTTGAAATAAGAATAGATAAATATCCTCCCATTGAATGTCCAACTATAGTGAATTTTTCTATTTTCAACTTATTTATCGTTTCAATTAGAACATCTACGATATTTTTATCCGAATAGTCAAATTCTCTTGACTTTTCTGAAAGTCCAAATGGTGGGATGTCTATAGTTATACAATGGTAATTTTTAGAAACGTTACTTACTACGTAGTTCCAATCAGTAGAAGAACCTGTAAAACCATGGAGAAAAACTATCGTACCGGAATTTATATTTTCCTTTCCAAATTCCCTGTAAGCTATGTCTATATCATTTACTTTAATAAACTTCGTATTTTTTCTAAGTTCGTTTACAATATCGAAAGAGTTATGGTAGCTCAGTAAGACAAATGATATAATACTAAGCAGGATAGTTTTAAACACTGTGTTATTTAGCATTGGTATCATCCTTATTCTTCAGTACAATCAAAACAACTTTCATTTTAAATTATATATTTATAAGCGTGTTTTAGGCAAGTTTTTTCTGGAATTAACAAAAAAGAAAAAAACAATTTATCACATAGTGTATACGAGAGCAATAAGAAGTATGATAAAATTAAACAGAACCTTTTTCAGAATTTTTTTATGTGGAGGTGTGAAAATGAGTAAAAAGTGGGTTTATTTCTTTGCTAATGGAAAAGCAGAAGGTACCGCCCAGATGAAGGATATTCTTGGTGGTAAAGGTGCAAACCTTGCAGAAATGACAAACGCAGGTATACCGGTGCCTCCCGGCTTTACTATATCAGCAGAAGTTTGTAAGTATTATTATGACAACAACAGAACTTATCCAACTGAGTTGAAGGAACAAGTTGATAGGGCAATGAAAGAACTTGAGACGGTTACAGGAAAGGGCTTTGGAGATCCAAAGAAACCGTTACTTGTTTCTGTAAGATCTGGTGCAGCTATCTCTATGCCTGGTATGATGGATACAATTCTTAACCTTGGACTTAACGATGAGACTGTTAAAGGACTTGTTGAAATGACAAATAACGAAAGGTTTGCTTATGATTCTTACAGAAGATTTCTTCAAATGTTCGGTGACACAGCCCTTGGAATTCCTCATGCAGATTTTGAAAATGCGCTTTCTGAAATGAAAGCCAAAAAGGGTGTGAAACTTGATACCGAGCTTGATGCTGATGATCTCAAAAAACTTGTTGAAATCTACAAAGAAATTTACAAGAAATACGACAAGGAATTTCCGCAAGATGTGTACAAACAACTTTGGGCTGCTATAGAGGCAGTCATTTGGTCGTGGATGAGTGATAGAGCAATCAAGTACAGGGAAATCCATGGTATAAAGGAAGGACAATTGCTCGGTACAGCAGTTAACATCGTAGCTATGGTTTTTGGTAACATGGGCGATGACAGTGGTACAGGCGTTTGCTTCACAAGAGATCCAAACACAGGAGAGAAAGTTCACTACGGAGAATTTCTACCAAATGCCCAAGGTGAAGACGTTGTTGCTGGTATAAGAACTCCATATCCACTTGAAAAGATGAAGGAAATGATGCCACAAGCTTATGAAGAGCTAATCAGCATAATGGATAGACTAGAAGCTTACTTCAAAGATATGCAAGATATTGAGTTCACGGTGGAAAAGAATAAACTTTATATTTTACAAACAAGGAACGCAAAAAGAACAAGCCAAGCAGCAATTAGAATTGCCGTTGATATGGTTCACGAAGGACTTATAGATAAAAAAACAGCAGTACTTAGGGTGCAACCAAGCGATATTGAAAGAGTTTTACATCCAAAATTTGATGAAAATGAAAGGAAAAATGCAAAGCTTATCGCTAGAGGATTACCTGCTTCACCAGGTGCAGCAGCTGGTAAAGTGTATTTTGATGCTCACAAAGCAGAAAAAGCAGCTGAAGCTGGTGAAAAAGTCTTGCTTGCCAGACCTGAAACAAGCCCAGAAGATGTTGGGGGTATGAATGCTGCAGAAGGTATACTTACAGCACGTGGTGGTATGACATCACATGCAGCAGTCGTTGCAAGAGGACTTGGTAAACCAGCCGTAGTTGGCGCAGAAAGCATATTTGTGAATGAGGAAGAAGGATACCTCAAAGTTGGAGATATTATTGTAAAAGAAGGCGAATGGTTGTCTATAGATGGTACAACTGGTGAGGTTTTCCTTGGTAAAATAACCACAGTTAAACCAAGAGGACTTGAAGGACCAGTTGCTGAGCTTTTAGCGTGGGCTGATGAATTTAGAAAACTTGGTGTCAGGGCAAATGCCGATGTTCCAAGGGATGCAAAGGTAGCAAGAGAGTTTGGAGCAGAAGGTATAGGACTTTGCAGAACAGAGCACATGTTCTTTGAAAAAGATAGAATTCCAAAAGTCAGAAGAATGATTGTTGCCAGGACAGTTGAAGAAAGAGAAGCAGCTCTTGCAGAATTGTTACCACTTCAAAAAGAAGATTTCAAAGGATTGTTCAGAGAAATGAAAGGTTACCCAGTTACAATAAGGCTTATAGATCCTCCACTTCATGAGTTTTTACCTCAAGAAGAAGATCAGATGTTAGAAGTTGCTCAACAAATAGGAACGACTGTTGATGAGCTTAAGAAAGTTGTCGAACAACTTCATGAACTTAATCCAATGCTCGGGCACAGAGGTGTGAGACTTGTTATCACTTATCCAGAAATTGCTGTGATGCAAACAAAAGCTATAATACTTGCAGCTATAGAACTTAAGAAAGAGGAAGGAATAGAAGTTGTGCCAGAAATAATGATTCCGCTTGTAGGACATGTTAACGAATTGAATTATATAAAGAAAATAGTAATTGAGACAGCGGATGCTCTCATCAAAGAACATGGCGTTGATCTTAAATACCTTGTTGGTACAATGATTGAAGTGCCAAGGGCTGCTGTTACAGCTGATCAAATTGCGCAAGAGGCAGACTTCTTCAGCTTTGGTACGAATGACCTTACACAGATGACATTTGGGTTCAGTCGTGATGATGTTGGTAAATTCTTGCCAGAATATCTTGAAAAAGGTATACTTGAAGACGATCCATTTAAACACATAGACACAGAAGGTGTTGGACAACTTGTTAAGTTAGCAACAGAAAAAGGTAAATCTGTCAAACCAAATCTTAAATGTGGAGTTTGTGGAGAACATGGTGGAGATCCAAAATCAATAATGTTCTTTGCACAGACAAAGCTCGATTATGTAAGTGCTTCACCATACAGAATTCCAGTTGCAAGACTTGCTGCTGCACAAGCAAGCATTAAATACAAAAGCTAATTTTTAGTTTCTAAACGGGGGCGCTTTTGCGCCCCTTATATTATAGCGAGTTGAGATTTTAAATCTCAAAGGTCAAAGATGATAGGAAGCTAAAATTGCTAATACTTTTCGATTTTTAATAGTATTGTCCATGCTTAAGTATTGGATAATCTATGTGCAATCAGTTTTCATGTGTGAGGTGATTTGTATGTTCACATTTGTACTTAGCGTTGTAGCAGCGATCCTTGCTTTTTTTCTAACTGATAATTATCTGTATTTTTTTATAACCATCATTGGACTGTATTATCTTTTTAGAAAAGAAAGCAAAGCAGAAACTTTTACCGCACTTAACTTAATATTGATCAGTGCGATAGCTCTCTTCGGAAAATTCAGACCTTACAGTCAAGACGGACTAAATTTTGTTATTTACGGTGCGTTTTTATCTGTACTTTATGATATCTTTAAAAAATGGTACTACGTTATCCCCATGTTTTTTTTAACTGGAATAGGAATAAGTTTGATAAGCTCAATTAAATTTGGAAAAGTGGGATATTTCTTCGGACTTATTCTTATTCCAGTTGTTTTAAGGGAATACAGCTTACAAAAAAAGTTATCGAATGAAAATAAAACCTTCAGCGGGGGCGAAGAGAAATGAAAGTATTAATTTTGGCTGCTGGTCTCGGAAAGAGAATGAAGTCAAAATATCCAAAGGTAATCCACAAAATTCTTGGGAAACCAATGATAAACTGGGTTATAGACCTTGCTAAAAATTTCGGAGAAGTAGGTGTCGTAATTGGTCACAAAGCAGAAATTGTTAAGAATTTTCTGCCTGATGATGTTAAAATTTATCTTCAAGAGCCTCAGCTTGGTACTGGACATGCAGTTATGTGTGCAAGAGAATTTATCAATCCAAAAGATGATTTACTTGTACTTTATGGTGATGTTCCTCTTCTAAGTAAAGAAACTGTTGAAATGCTCCGAGAAGAACATATCAAAAAAGGTAATCAAATAACTGTATTAACATTCATCACCGAAAACCCAGCAGGGTATGGTAGAATCGTGAGAAATGATGGAAAAATAAGAATTGTAGAAGACAAAGATGCATCGCATGAAGAAAAACAAATAAAGGAAGTTAACAGCGGCATATACATTTTCTCTGGAAAATTTTTGCATGAAAATATTAATAGATTGAAAAATGATAATGCGCAGGGTGAATATTACCTAACAGACCTTGTTGAAATGGCTGATAAAGTTTCTACAGTGCTTTTGGAAGATATTCTTGAGGTAAGTGGTGTAAACGATCGCGTTCAGCTTGCTGAACTTGAATATATAGCTCGGCAAAGGATTTTGAAAATGCTCATGCTTTCTGGAGTAACTATAGTCGATCCGGCTTCTACTTTCATCGGTCCAGATGTCGAAATTGATATGGATACAATAGTTCAGCCATTTACTGTCATAGAAGGAAAGACAAAAATTGGACAAGATTGTGAAATAGGTCCTTATACCCATATTGTGGATTCAGTAATAGGTAACAATGTGAAAATTATAAGGTCTGAAGTTGAAAAAAGCATAATTGAAAGTGAGGTTTCTATTGGTCCATTTGCAAGGTTAAGGGAAGGAACCTGGTTAAAGGAAAAAGTTAAGATAGGAAACTTTGTCGAGACAAAGAAGGCAACTATAGGTAAGAATTCGAAAGCTCAACATCTTACATACCTTGGGGACGCAACAGTTGGTGAGAATGTAAATGTTGGTGCTGGTACAATTACATGTAATTATGATGGCTACAGAAAACATAAAACATATATAGGTGATGGAGCATTTATTGGAAGTAACTCTTCTCTTGTAGCACCTGTAAAAATTGGCAAAGGTGCAATTACAGGTGCTGGTTCTGTAATCACCGAAGACGTGCCTGATGACGCACTTGCGCTTGGTAGGGCACGACAAGTAATTAAAGAAGGGTGGGCAAAGAAAAAAAGGGAGGAAATGGAGAATGCAGATAACAAGGAATGAGATGAAGATTTTCACAGGAAATGCTAATAGAGTTTTAGCAGAAAAGGTTGCAAGTTATATAGGAATGCGACTTGGAGACATAACTGTTGGAAGATTTGCAGATGGTGAGATTAACGTCCGCATTGAAGAAACTGTTAGAGGACATGATGTTTTTGTTATACAACCAACATGTCCTCCTGTAAATGAGAACTTAATGGAACTTCTTATAATGATAGATGCATTTAAGAGAGCTTCGGCGAATAGTGTTGCTGTCGTTATTCCATATTATGGGTACGCAAGGCAAGATAGAAAAGCAAAAGGTAGAGATCCTATTACAGCAAAATTGATCGCGAATTTGCTCACAGTGGCTGGTGCAACAAGGGTAATGACTGTGGATCTGCATGCTGAACAAGTGCAAGGATTTTTCGATATACCAGTCGATAATCTGTGGAGTTTTCCTGTCTTCCTTGAAGAGCTGAAAAAAGATGGACTAATCCAAGATGATACCGTGATAGTTTCACCGGATGTAGGTGGAGTAAAGCGTGCAAGACAAATTGCGGAAAAGATAGGTTTGCCACTTGCTATACTCGATAAACGAAGACCAAAAGATAATGTTGCTGAAATACTAAATATAATTGGTGACGTGAAAGATAAAACTGCAATAATAGTTGATGATATAGTTGATACTGCTCGATCCTTAGTTGAGGGTGCAAATGCCATTAAAAACGCCGGAGCCAAGAAAGTAGTTGCATGTATAACACATCCTGTGCTCTCATCAGGTGCACCTGAAAGAATAGAGAATTCAAGTATTGAAAAGATTTATATTAGTGATACAATATATCATCAGAGTCTACCACAAAAATTTAAGGTGGTATCCGTTGCTCCATTACTCGGAGAAGCGATAATTAGAGTAAGAAAAAATCTTTCTGTGAGTATACTGTTTAAGTAATATATGTTCAAAATATATCCTTTAGATTTCGAAAACCGGGTTCCGTGATTTTGAGTCTGGAATCTAAATTTTGTATTTTGAAGTGATAATAATGATAAACCTTTAAAATAAAAAGAGAAGGAGGAAGAAGTATGGAACACGTTGTCAGTGCGCAGATAAGGTCCATTGTAGGAAACAAGCGCGCCGTTCGAAGGTTGAGGGCACAGGGCGCTATTCCTGCGGTTGCTTATGGACCTGGTATTGAAAAACCACTCAGTTTGGCACTAAGCAAGGCGGATTTTTTGAAGATATTCAAACACATAACAGAATCCACACCACTCACACTCATTGTAGTAGATGAAAATGGTAAGAAAGCCTTCGAACATTTAGCATTTATAAAAATGGTACAGTACGACAAGGTTACAGACGAACTTAAACACGTTGATTTCTACATACCAGAAGCGCACCATAAGATGAAGATAAATGTCCCTGTTGAAGTTGTTGGTAAAGCAATTGGTGTTGAAAAAGGTGGTATATTGGAAGTTATTCACCACGAAGTACCTGTTAAAGCTTTGCCAGATAAGGTACCCGAAGTGATCAAAATAGATGTAACAAGCCTTGATTTGGGAAGTACGTTGAGAGTTAAAGACGTTGTGTTGCCAGAAGGTGTCGAGATTGATATGGATGACGAAGATGTTTTAATAACTATAGTTGTTCCAAGAGGTCTTGAAGTGGAGACAACAACTACTACGACGACAACTACTGAGCCAGAAGTTGTGAAGAAAGGTAAGAAAGAAGAAGAGGAAGAAAAATAATTGTAAAAACCTAAAGTCTATAAGATCCCCCGAAAGGGGGATTTTTTTGAGAGGTGTAAAATGTATGATTTTAATTGGATTAGGTAATCCTGGAGAAAAATATGAGAATACAAGACATAATGTTGGATTTATGGTACTTGATAAAATAAGTAAGAATTGGAAGAAAGGACCAAACTACTTATACTCTGATGTTCAAATATGTGGTGAAAAAGTCAAACTTATTAAACCAATGACTTATATGAATTTAAGTGGAGAGGTATTCAAATATCTGCCACATGATGGTATAATTGTAGTGTACGATGATTTGGATATACCATTGGGAAAGATTAGAATAAGAAAAGAAGGAAGTGCTGGAGGACATAACGGTATAAAGTCTATAATCTCTTACATAGGAAAAGATTTTCCAAGAATAAGAGTAGGTATTGGTCCCAAACCTGATAATATTGATGCGGCTGATTTTGTTTTATCTGCGTTCTCGAAAGAAGAGTTCATAGTATTAAACGATGTTGTTAAACTCTGTATAGAAGCAATTGAGTTCATTCTTAAGGAAGGAATAGACAAAGCTATGAGTAAGTACAACTCATTACAAATAGCTAAGTGATAAGGTTAATTATTGAAAGCGAAAGGGTGATATTTTGGAAAAAGATACTTTTTGTATTAAATGTGGAAAACAAGCAAGAATTATTCAAAATGTTTACATAGATGGTGCCACAAAAATTATTAGTTACTGTGTAAAATGTTTTGTGGAGATGTTAAAATGTGAGAGTAAGAATTATGTTAAAGTAGGTGTTAGAGCTGTTGCAAGTCATATGAATTTTGTAGAAGAAGCACCCGTGAAAGACGGTGTTTTTGAGCAATCTATTGAAGAAATATACTCGGTTATGCCAACCACTATACAATTTAGCATTTTTAGGCAAGAGTCGAATTCTTACAAAAAGATCATCGCAGACATAAAAAAAAGAAAACTTGTACTGTTGAATCATAGGTTAAGAAAGGCAGTAAAAAAAGAAAATTACCGCAAAGCTTCGAAAATCAAAAAGAAGATGGACGATATGAAAGGTACATCAGAATAGTTTTTGGTAATATCTTTTGTATTAGATTAAATTATTAGATTAAATAACTCAATGCAGAAATAACCATCATTACGGCAAGGATAATGCGTATTATCTTAATATTCACTTTCATATTCAAATGTGAACCGAAATATCCTCCCACAAAAGAACCTAAACCCATTACAATACCTGGAACAAATTCAATTTTCTTTCCTACTGAAAATATTGCAAGTGCGAAAACTGTAAATAAGAGCGTCAATAAAATCTTTATTGCATTTGCACTTTTCAAATTATATCCTTCTAAAATCGTCAGTGCATATATCAAGAAAAAACCTACACCAGCTTGAATGTATCCTCCGTATAAACCGATAAGAAAGAAAACCAAAAAACTAACTGTTTTGTTTCTTTTAACTTCCCTTTTTCCTTCTTCCCACACTTTTGGTGAGAAAATTACAAAGTACGCCATTACTAAAAATATAACACCTAAGCTAAACTTTATGAAATTCTCAGGAAGTTTAAGAACAATTAAGCTACCGACGATCCCTCCCATTATCGTTGGAATACCAAGAAACAAAGCACTCTTTGGTTGCAACATTCTATTTTTCAAGAAATTTCCCGTAGCAGAAATATTTTGAAGTAAAATGGCTATTCTATTAGTTGCGTTTGCAACACTTGGTGATAGTCCATATAGAGTTAACAATGGTAATGTCAAAAATGAACCACCACCAGCCAAAACATTTATTATTCCCGATAAAAAACCGCCGATAAACAGTAGTATCATCATCCACATCGTAACCCACCTCAAAATTTTGAGAGGAATAAAATAATCAACTTTATGAGATTGAGGACATCTTTTATATTTAACATTTCCACTTGGGAGTGTAAATATCTTATAGGTACACTTAAGGCAATCATAGGAACACCGTAATCTGTAAAAACACTTGCATCATTGCCTCCACCAGTTGTTCCAATTTGTATCGGAATACCATTTTCATCAGCAATTTTTATAAGTAATTTTACAATATTAATATCAGATATTGAACTATTGTCGTATGCTCTTATTACAGGTCCTTTTCCAAGTTCTATATGTTTATTTTGCTTACTACAGCAAGCAAACGAATCTACAGCAATAGCTAAATCATATATTGAATTTTCAAATGTGGAAAGTCTGTTTATCAGAGCTTTCGCTCCTTTTAAGCCTACTTCTTCTTGCACTGTCCAGGCAAACGTACAGTTTGCTCTTAATATATCGCTTTTCATAACTTCAACGAGTGTATAACATCCAAACCTATCGTCGATACTTCTTATAGAAAGAAAATCGTTATTTAAAATTGCGTACTCTTTTCTAAAAACAGCATAATCCATAATAGAAATTCCCATACTTAAAAGCTCATTTTTAGATTTTGCACCCACATCTATACACTTGTCAAATGTCACACCATCAGCCTTAAGGTGTGGGGGGACAGTTCCAATAACACCGTCTATAACTCCACTTTGTGTTATAACCTGAACAAATGAACCTTGGATACTGTCTTCGATAATTCCTCCAACATTTCTTATTTCAAGTTTGCCATCATCTCTTAATCCAGTTATGTAAAAGCCTATTTCATCCATGTGGGCTAGCAGTATAACATTTTTACTTTTTATTCCTGATTGTTTACGTACGATCAAATTTCCTATATTATCTACTTCGTAGTTCGTATCTCCAATCAAAGAAATAATTTTCTCTCTTACTAATTCCTCTCTGCCCGAAATTCCTGGTACTTTACACAAGCTTACCAATTCTTGAATAATCGCTTCCTTGCTTTTTGTGTATTCCACGTTCATTCCCCCTTTCAGTTTTATTTATTTTATTATACCACAAATTCATTCGTGATACGAAATATCTTCTCATAAAAAATATTTGCCTTATTGACAAAAATATTTGCTATATGATACAATATTGTTGTTCAAGCGTAAAGAGGGGGGTATTTTAATGGATATATACAAGTATGAGAAGAGGAATCTTGCTTTAGTGTTAAGTGGCCGTTTTGAATCGATTGTTGGAGCCGCGGCGCTTATGGTGGCTATGCCACTTTACATACTGGATCTAACAAAATCAGGAGCTATTATGGGATTTGTAACTGTTTTTCAGATACTTCCGAGGTTGTTAGTGTTACCCTTTGGAGGGGTTATTGGAGACAGAGTGAATCGAAAGTGGTGGATGGTGGGGCTTGATGAGTTACGAGGTATTTTACTACTTTTCATGTGGTTAATATTGCAACGTGGACTTTTAAGTTTACCGATTTTATTGATTTTTATAGGAATATTGTCAATCCTTGATGGGTTATTCAGTGCACCTACGGCAGCTATGTTTGGGGATGTGGTAAAGAAGGAGCATATGAAATTAGCTACTTCACTAAATTCTGCATCACACGGATTGGGAAACATAGTAGGACCTGTGCTTGGTGGGTTGATTTATGGAATGTATGGGTTTAAAAATGTTATTCTTTTCACTGGAGTGCTGTACATTTTTTCAGGGTTTACCGAGATGTTTATTGTATATAGATTTTCACCAAAGAATGAGAAGTTTAAATTTTTCTCCGAAATTAGGGAGGGTATAGCTTTTGTTTGGAACAATAGTGGTTTAAGATTTTTGTTTTTCTTTGCAATTATTTTAAATTTTTTGGCAAGTCCACTTTTTATGGTTGTTTTTCCGTATTTGTCAAGGATTGTTTTTAAGTTTTCAGCTGCTCAATTTGGTTATTTACAAACGTTTGCTACTGTTGGAGCGCTTCTTGGAAATATTTCTATAATCGTATTTCTGAGAAAAGTGAGTTCTAAGGGGCTTATAACAACTGGGCTTGTGTTACAATCGCTTTTTAGCATTATTTTTTCTGTTGTAATCATGCCGTGGGTTGGCCTAAGTACTTTAAACATTTATCTGATATTTGCCGGAGCTTTGGTAATAATTAGTTTTTTCAATGTGCTTGTTAATATACCTATTAATGCAAATTTGCAAATTTTAATACCTTCCGAATTACGTTCGAGAGTGTTTTCTGTACTTGAGTTTCTTGCAACGTGTATGATACCACTTTCATCCATGATTTATGGATACTTATTAGATAAGATCCAACCTCTTTGGTTTTTCTTATCAGTTAACATCTTAACTTTGTTCGTTGTGCTTATTTTCATAATAAATGCTCCACAAGAAGCTTATGACCCAAACTTGGTAACAACTAAATAAGTTTAATTTCAACTGATTGCCTATGGTATAATAATAAAGCAAGTTAAGGTTCATGTTAGTAGAATTTATGGAGTGAGGAGAGAATGTCTTTGAATGATTTTTTCAAAGGGCTAATGCTTAGTACTTTAGCTGGTTTATCAACTGTACTTGGTGCTGTGCCTTTGCTGGCTATTCATAAGCATTTGGGGGAAAAGGTAATAGATGCACTTCTTGGTATGGCAGCTGGTATTATGTTAGCTGCTAGTTCGTTTAGTCTTACTTTACCGGCTCTTGAAATCGGGGGCATTTTAAGGTTTTTGATAGGATTTATATTGGGAGCGATTTTGGTAGACTTGATTGATAAATTTTCACCACATGAACATTTTCTAAAAGGTCACGAAGGATTTGATACGAAACGCGTGGCAAAGATTTGGTTGTTTGTTATTGCCATTACTATTCATAACTTTCCAGAAGGTATGGCTGTGGGTATAAGTGGTTATACTCCAGAGGCCTTGAGTGTAGCAATTGCTATTGGGGCTCAAAATGTACCTGAAGGTGCAGCTACAATGATTGCCTTGATTAATGCCGGATATTCGGTAGGGTTTTCTTTGTTTGTAACTTTTTTAACTGGTGTTGTTGAGATGATAGGTGGAATGTTTGGTGCAGGTTTGATACTAATCAGTAAAGGACTATTACCCTATATGCTTGCTTTTGCAGCAGGTGCAATGATTTTCGTTGTGAGTGATGAAGTTATCCCAGAAACTCATTTGAGAGGCAATGAAAGATTATCAACATATTTTGTTATATTTGGATTTTTTATCATGTCTGCCCTTGATGTTCTGCTTGGATAATTGATTCAAATTCTTCTTGACTTGGTAGAAACATATACACAGCTTTGTCTTTTCCTGATTTCTTAGCAATGTATAAAAGTTCATCAGCCGCTTTTAAAACTTCCGTAGGTGACTGGAAATCGTTAGAACTGACAACTCCTGCCGAAACTGTACATCGACCATAAGGAAATTCTGTAGTTCTTATCTTTTGAAGAATATTTTCGATTACATCTATTGACTCATCCTTAATGGTCTTGGTTAATACCACCGTGAACTCCTCGCCGCCATATCTTCCAACTATTCCTTTTTCACCAACCATTTCCCTTAGGATTTTTCCTACTAGCCTTAAAGTTTCATCACCAGCTAAATGTCCGTAAGTATCATTTATTTTCTTAAAGTTATCTATATCTATCATTGCAACAAAATACGTTTTATCACTCTTTTTAAAAAGAGAATGTGTCTCCTCTAAAAATCTTAAAAGTTCTTTTTTGTTGAACAAACCTGTTAAACCATCAACAGTTGAAGCTACTTTGAGCTCCCTGAACGTGTTTAATGTGTTGAATAACAAGCTAATACTTTCTTTTGCATCGTTCAAAACTTTAACCAAATTACGCGGTTCTGAGATCTTATAAAGGGCTATAGAACCTATTTCATTACCATCGTACTTTATAGTATGATAAAAAACGTCGTTCAAGCTTATCTCAGGACCATAGGTGCCAAAAAACGACCAATTTGAAGGTTCTAAAGGCTTTTCTAAAATTTTCAATAATTTATCTTTAAGGACATTTCTCTGCAGCTGGATTCCAAAATTGTATATACGCCCTTCAACGGGCGAAAGTATAAGAAAAGCGCATGATTCGAATGAAGTAAAATTTGAAAGGAAGCTTTTTAGCTCTTTCACAACATAGTATTCATCTCTTGCGAACTGAGTTAGGGATAAAACCTCTCTGTTTAGGATTTCCATTCTCATTTTTTGTTCCAAAACATCGTAAATATTATTAAACATAACATTTTTTGAAGCCTTATCGCTGTGAAAGTCTTGTTTTAAGAATTCCAAGATCGTTTTTTCTAATTCTTCTTTTGGGAGAAGTTTAGATATGAATCTGTTTGCTCCACTATGTTGTGCCCAGAATTCGTTTATAATATCGTCAGAGCCAGTCAAAATTGCTATTCCAGCATTTTGAAATGCTGATACAGAGCGAATATAAAGGCACAGTTGTAAACCTGATATTCCAGGCATGTTGTAATCACTAATGATTGCATCTGGGTACTCTTTTAATGCTAAGTCCACAGCTTGCATTGCATTATCCGCCGTAATGACGTTATAACCATTTTTAGTTAGCAGATTTTCAAGTATAAGTCTCCAGAATCTGCTATCATCAACTATCAAAACCTTTTTCAACTTTCCATCTCCCTGTACAAATACTGCACTATTCTATCTAAAATTATACCACGCTCTTTTCCCTTTCTATATTGAGCTGTTCAAATCTTTTTACATCAAGATACGATATATCTGTGTGAAGCGTTTTGCCAAACAATATTGTTTCGGCAAGTGCTTCGCCAACAGCAGGTGCTACCATAAAACCATGTCCAGAGTAACCAACCGCATAATAATAGCCTTTTATCTTGTTGCTTTGACCTATTATTGGTTGGGCGTCCGGTGACATTTCGTACATACCGCTCCAATGTCTCATCAATCTAACATGCCTCAAAAATGGGAATATTCTTACCATTTTTGTAATAAGCTCTTGTTCAAATTTGAAAGTCACGTTGTAATTAATTCCGGGTTTTTCGTCTTTGTCTCCCTGACCCATTATGAATTGCCCATGTTGCGTTTGACGCATATAGAAGTTTCCAGAGAAACTTATAGCCATCATTGGAAAGAAATTCTCAAGTGGCTCTGTGACTAAAATCTGATGTCTGTAACTTTCCACAGGAAGGTCTACTCCAACCATATTTGAAACTTCTTTTGACCAAGGGCCTGAAGCATTTACAACTGCTTCGCATTTAAAATACCCATTTGAAGTATCAATACCTACAACTCTATTGTTTTGAATATCAATACCTTTGACCTCTGTATGAGTATAGATTTGTCCTCCCATCCTTTTTACTGCTTGTGCATAGCCAATTACCGCTTTGTGTGGATTGGCGTGTCCGTCAGTTTGACAAAAAGTTGCAATTAGCAAATTATCTGTATTTATATAAGGATAACGTTCTTTTACTTGTTTTGCAGATAATATTTCAACATTTAATCCTTCTTCTTTTTGCATTTTAACGTTTCTTTCAAATTGTGATGCTTCTTCTTCGTTATAGGATAGTACAAGATAACCACCTTGGTAATATTCTATATCCACTCCAATATCTTCTTTAAAACGTTCAAATAGTTTAACGCTCCTCATTGCAAGTCTAACATTTGCCCTTGTAGACCATTGTTGTCTGATCCCACCGGCACACCGACCTGTTGAACCAGATGAAAGATAAGATTTTTCAAACACGGCCACTGACGTTTCACCTAATTTACAAAGAAAGTATGCCAATGCAGTACCTGTTATTCCACCACCAATTATACATATTCTGTATTTTCTATCTTCATTTTTCGTATTATTCATCTCTTTTCACTCCTTCTTATTTTTGGAGTTGTGGTAATTTAATATTGCTTCAAAAGGTAATGGCACTGTCGGAGGACGAAATGCACCAAGTTCGATTTCAGAAATTGGTATGCCAGTTTTTTCAGATATAATTTGTAGCGTTAAGTTTCTGCAAGTCTTTCCACCACAAGGTCCCATGCCTATTCTTAACATGCGTCGTATTTCTTCGTAATCCATAATGCCAAGTTCGATAAGTTTTTCAATATCATCTTTTGTTATCTCTTCGCATCTGCATATGAACTCTTTAAAGTGCTCAATGAATGAGAAGCTCCTTACAACATTTTCCAATCCAGTTGGAACACGTAAATAGACAATGTGTGTTCTATCTTTCTTGTTTAAGATAATATTCTCAACCATACCTTTCCCAACAATTTTTCCTTCTTTGTCAAGCAAGTTAACGTGTTGACCCTTTTCTGGAATTGGAAGCAATTCATAAGGTATACCTACTAAAGAATAATCTTCTTTTTCTTGAACGAGAAAGATAGCAAGTCCAGGGCATTTTATCACGCAGATCCCGCAACCTGTACATTTGTTGTAATCTATATGAGGAATACCGTTTATGTTATCACCAACATTTATTGCGCCACTTGGACAAGAAGTTTCGCATGGATTACACGGAATGGCTTGTGGGCACTCTATAATTGCTCTTAACTTTCCTTTAGGTCCGGTATCAATTTGCAACTGTTCTCTGTATCCGCCAGATGGAAAATATATACCAAATCTTTCTAGTCCACTTCTAACTTTCTGAGAAAAAGGTCCTTTTCTGAATTCTATAAGCTCTCTTTTCATCTTCTCTATTTTCTCACTTACATCCTTTCCAGATAATTTTTGGGCTATATTATAACCAGCTATGTATCCTTCTATCATGGCTGTCGTAGCTTCTTCTATACTTGATAGATCACCAGCTATGTAAACGTTATCTATATTTGTTTTCATATTCCCGTCTCTAAATGGTACATAACCACCGAGCTCTGGAACATATATTATTTTTACTCCGGCTTGGGCAGCAAGGTCAACGTTGGGTTGTAAGCCAACTGCAAGACATATAACATCCACTACGAATTCCTTTTCTGTACCGTAGATTGGTTTAAAGTTTTTTTCTACTTGGGCAACGACCGCACCTTCAACTCTTTCTTCTCCAATAGCTTCTATTATAGTGTGGTTTAAAAGAATTGGAACACCGAGCCTTTTAACTTTGTTTGCGTGTACCATGTACCCGCCGATTTTTGAAGATCCTTCCACGATGGCTTTCACTGTGGCACCGGCTTGTATAAGCTGGTAGGCTACGATAAGTCCAATATTTCCAGCACCAACTATGAGAAAAGAACGACCAGGAAGTACTTTGTATTGGTTCATTAACGTTTGTACAGCTCCCGCACCATACACGCCTGGAAGTGTGTTATTTTTAAATGCTATAAATTTTTCGGTAGCTCCCGTTGCAAGTAATATGTAATCAGCTTGCAAGTGTTCGACAATATTTTTAGATCTATCGTATAATACAATTCCGTCTTCATAGATTCCTGTGACCGTGGTCTGTAGTTTCATAATTACACCCAAATCCATTACTCTCTTTACCAACTTCTTACCTATTTCAAATCCTCTTACAGAGGCAAAAAAGCCTTCATGCCCAAAAAACTTGTGAGTTTGTTTTGGTAATTGACCACCTGGTTCTATTCCTTCATCTACAATTAGAACATCGCTGCCTTTACCAAGTGTCTCAGCAATTGCAAGTGCTCCTGTCAAACCTGCTGGACCTGCACCAACAACTAATACTCTAACATGGTCTATTGCCTTTCCTACCATACAGGTTTCCCCCTTCCGGCTTGCTTTCTAACATTCATACCTTCCCGAACGGGGGTAATGCAAGCTCTTACATTCGGAATACCATCCACTTCTACCAGACAAGCTGAGCATTTTCCAATAGCACAAAAAAAGCCACGTGGATGGTTATGTTCTGTTAAACCAAATATATCAAAACCATTTGCTATGAGTGCACTGGCGATAGTATCTTCAACTGTTGCTTGAATAACTTTATCTTCGAAAAGAAACTTTACATACTCCTTTTCTGCAGGTATACTTACCTCAATTATAGGATGTTGATATATTCTAAGAGCTTTACCCATCTATCCCCCTCCAATTTACGAATATGCTCATCTACACTAAATATTATATTTGTAGCGAGTTGGCTCACAAAATACTGAAATTATTCGTTTTACGAAATGAATAATTGTTTTAAGTCGAAAACCAATTCTTTTCTTTATATTAATTGTTTTTTGTAAAGAAACGTTGTTACATGGAACAGGAATTTTTATAAAATCGAATATCATAAATGACTTAAATATGAACAACGATTCTAAGGAAACCCAAGATTTGTATTTGTAATTTCCTTACTGTATGATAAAATTTTATTTGAGGTGGTGCAATGAAAAGAGCAAAAGTGATTTTAAAAAAGGATATAAAAAGAAGAATATTAACTGGACATCCTTGGATTTACGACAACGAAATTGAAAGAGTGGAAGGTGCTTTTGAAGATGGTGACACGGTCGATGTTTTTACCTATGCCAATCAATTTCTCGGCGTTGGTTATATCAATACAAAATCTAAGATAACTGTTAGGCTACTTAGCAGAAAACCTGTGGATATCAATTATGATTTTTTCGAGCAAAAGATAGCAAGTTCTATTAGAAACAGGTATGATATTTCTCAGCAAGGAGCTTTTAGGATTATTTTTAGTGAAGCCGATGGTATACCTGGATTAATTGTGGATAAATTCGGGGATTATTTATCAGTACAATTTAACACTCTCGGGATAAATAGATATCGTCAGGAAATATTGAGTGTATTAATAAAATTTTTCGAACCTAAGGGTATATTTGAAAGAACAGAAGGAAGTGCAATTAAAAAAGAAGGACTTGATGAGAACATAGGATGGATTTACAAAGAAGGTCCCGAATTGATACCTTTTGAAATGAACGGTATAAAATTTTTGGCAGATACAAAAGGACAAAAAACTGGTGCTTTTCTTGATCAGAGGGACAATGCGAAAAAATTGATGGAATTTTCTAAAGGTAAGGTATGTTTGGATTGCTTTTGTTATACAGGAAACTTCGGCATGCACATGTTAAAGGGTGGTGCAAAACACGTAACTTTTGTAGATTACTCAGAACGCGCAATAGAAATAGCAAAACAAATAGCAACCATTAATGGATTTGATAATTGCACTTTTATAGTTGCAAACGCCTTTGACTTTCTTAAACAGGAGTTTGAGAATTCAAAGTTATACGATATAGTGGTCTTAGATCCACCTTCATTTGCAAAAAGCTCATCAAATAAAGAAGCGGCATTCAAGGGATATAAGGAGATAAATTACAGAAGTATGAAAATTCTCAGGAATGAAGGTATACTTGCAACAGCATCGTGTACACAAGTGATCTCTTATGAAGAGTTCGAACACGTAATTATCGATGCTGGAATAGACGCGAAAGTGATGTTGAAGTTACTTTACAAAGGTGGTCAATCTTTAGATCATCCCCAGGTTTATAATATCTTGGAAACTATGTATTTAAAATTTTTGATTTTACAGATAGTTTACCTTAACAAAATTTAGTTCTCAAGGAGGATTTAAAAAATATGAATAGACAGATGTTGATTTTATTGCAACTTTTGTCTTTTGTTAATATATTATTTTCTGGAGCATTAATACTTACTAATAATTCGATAGTCGATGAGGCAGGCAATCAGTTTAAGAGTGGTGTGTTCCTTGATTTGCTTTTTGATGGGAAAAATGTGTATTATATCCTACAAGATGGTATTTACACGTTAGATGGTAAAACAAAAATTGATATCAAAAACGCTCAAAAGGTTGGTATGAATTATGTTTTGGCTTCCTCGAAGGTTTATAAAATCTCGAACGGTACAGCAACTGTAATTGCTACAGTTAGTTCAGCAATGCAAAATATTCACGTAAAGGATGGTTTTGTCTTAGGAATTGAAAAAGGACAAGTAACATGCTATTATGAAGGAAAGGTAGTATGGTCAATGAACACAATTGTGAATAGCTTTAAGGTAAGTGGTAATTACCTTGCTGCATTTGGTGCCCAAACATTATTAATTAACATATCGAACCCACAGTACTTAAAACTTGAGAGAATATACCCACCATTCAAGGATTATGCATATTTTTCTGAGTACCATGTGTTTAGTGACGGAACAAAGATATACATATACAAAGGTCCATCAAGATTAAGTACGACCTTCCCATATAAAGGTCCACTCTTTTCCGATGGTGAAAATCTTTATTCAGGCAACATTGTAATAAATGATGAACTGCTTCAAAAGGACTTGAAGTTCTACGTTAAGTCACTTGTACCTTATCCTCTCAATGGAGATAGCGGAGTAAAAGTAGAGGCTAATATTACCCAAGAAACAACCAAGCAATTTCAAACTGATACATATATGAATATCACTCAACAAAATCAGCAACTGAGTCAGCCGGCCCAACAAGAAGGTCCCGAAGAGCAAACGATTGTGAAACCAGTTGAAAGCAAACCTACACAGAGAACTCCAAAGCTTTTCGAAATGGTTTGGAAAGTGATATTGAATGACCAAATTTCTGGTAAACCAGCAATTAAGGGAGAGCAGCTTTATATCCCGTTGTTAAAAGGTTCAGTTATAAACATATCTGGTGGAAAAATCGATTGGACCTTTAGAACAGGATTTGTAATTGTTGGTCATGTGACTGTTGGCAACAACATTTACGTGGTTTCATGGGATGACACAGTTTATGCAATCAATGAAAATGGAGCATTAAACTGGAAAATTAAGCTCGATAGTGACATATCTCAGGGTCCTTCATGGGATGGTTACAATTTGTATGTTCTTACTGATAATGGAACAGTATACATAATTCGTGATGAAATAAAGAGTGGAAGAATTGTCAGCTCGTACAAAACAGCAGCGTATCCAATTCTACCACCATCCGTTTCTCTTGCTGGAAAAATTTACGTGATAGATGGTCTTGGGAATTTATGGCGAGACAGGACTTCAGTTGGTTTTATAGGAAAGGTTAAAAACCTACCTATACTTTATGAAAATCACTACATTACAAAAGAGCTCGGGTTTACTTTAATAGATGAATTAGGTATATCATACCAATTCATACCATTTGAACGAGAAACTCAGATTATGAAAGAAAATAAAAGTGTTTTTGTAACGATAAACGATCAAGTGATCGATGCTGTACTTGGAAGAAACTACATATATGCTATTGGGAACAGTGGAAGGGTCTATGTAATCGACAAAGATACACGAAAAACATTATTTACAGATGTTGTACCTGGAGGCAAATATATAGGACTTAGTAATGGGTATCTTTACGTATTCGGCAGAGAGATCAGATGTTATTACACAAACGATAATCCCACAGGTTTTTGGAATAGTTTATACGCCAATCAGTTTAACTGGAACTCTGCAGTTAAATAGGATTTGAACATACAAAGCGGAGGTAACAGCGTGAAATTTTTGGGTGAGTATAATTACTATGCTGTCTGTGCACCAATTTATCAAGACAAGCTTATTTTTGAAGTCCGCTCTCCTTATGTCACCCAACCACTGGAAGTATCCTTCCCAGGTGGTCGGATAGAAAATGGTGAGTCCCCTTATATGGCTGCTGTGAGAGAGCTTAAGGAAGAGATAAATGTGGATATTTTGAGAAAAATCTCTGATATTGAACCTATAGTTACTCCATTTAACACAGTAGTATTTTCCTATGTAGTGGAAATAGGCACATTGGATTTTAAAATTAACAAATTTGAGGTATCAGAAGTTTTCGCTGTACCAATAAATTTTTTTGCTGAACCTTTTAAAAAATCAACAGTTGATATTATTTTACAACCTCCAGACGATTTTCCATACGATTTGATACCAAATGGTAGAAATTATCCATGGAAAAAAGGTCGTTATGACGTTATATTTTACAAATGGAATGATCACATAATATGGGGGATTACTGCTCGAATCGCTAAGCGAGCGTATGAGATATTGAAAAATGGGTTATAGAATTTTTTCAAATCAAGGGGGATAGGTTTGTTATGTTCTTCAGTACACAATCAACTGTACTGGTTGGAATCTCTCCAGTCCTTGTGACTGTGGAAGTCGACATTAATACAAGATCTGTTAAGAGGGATATAAATATCGTTGGGCTTCCTGACACGGCTGTAAAAGAGAGTAAACAAAGAATTCTCAGTGCTTTCAAAAATTCAGGAAATGTATTACCCAGTGGATTGATAACAGTAAATTTGGCTCCGAGTGATATCAAAAAGGAAGGCACCTTCTTAGATTTTGCAATAGCACTTGGCATTCTTGGCGCTGCCCAGGTTATTAAACCTTTTGATAGCATAGTAATTGGTGAACTTGGACTTGATGGTACAATAAGAAAGGTACGAGGTGTCTTGCCAATTTTACTGGAATTTCAAAATAGCGACAGAACTTTTATAATTCCGCAAGAAAACTTTCATGAAGCTGCCGCTACAAAATGCAAGTTTATGTGTTTTTCAAATCTTCAACAAGCAATTGCTGCTCTTAAAGACGGACAAAGTTCGTATTACCAAACTCAAGGAAAAATTGAACAGAGAAACACTTGTGCATACGATGAGGACTTTTCTGATATAAAAGGGCATGTTCTTCCAAAACGAGCACTTGAAATAGCAGCCGCAGGTGGACACAATCTTTTAATGGTTGGACCACCAGGTACTGGCAAAACCATGTTTGCCCGTCGATTTCCTACAATTCTTCCACCAATGGACGAAACAGAGATAATTGAGACGTCAAAAATATACAGTGCTGTTGGTATGCTTAATTCGTCGCTTGTAACTCAAAGACCATTCAGAAGCCCACATCATACTTCAAGTACAGTAGCAATAATTGGTGGTGGAACAAATGTTAAACCGGGTGAAGTAACCCTTTCACACAACGGCGTACTTTTCCTCGATGAACTTCCAGAATTTAGGAGAGATGTTTTAGAAGCACTCAGGGAACCTCTCGAAGATGGTATAGTTACTGTATCGCGATCGAAAGGTACACATACATTCCCTGCAAACTTTCAGTTAATAGCTGCTATGAATCCATGCCCTTGCGGATATTACGGTGACAAAGAAATAACATGCAAGTGTTCCTCATATGAGATAAAAAGGTATTGGAAAAACATCTCAGGACCAATACTTGACAGGATAGATATTCAAATACAGATACCGAGAGTAACTTACGAAGAATTGCGCAGTAGACATGCAGGAGAAAGTAGCGAGAAAATAAGAGAAAGAGTTATAAGTGCAAGACATAGACAGGCCCAAAGATATAAGGATGAAAAAATTAAACTAAACGCTAAATTAAATCATAAAATGATTGAGAAATATATAAGACTAACAGAAGAGGCAGAAAATATGCTCAAAATATACGCAAAAAAGTTTAAACTCTCAGCTCGGGCAATTGATAAAATACTAAAAGTTAGTAAGACAGTTGCCGATCTAAATGACTTAGAAATTGTTGATTCAAAATGCGTTAGTGAAGCTATCCAATACAGGTTTACAACTATCGATCCTGATTTTTTGTCTTTCCATTCATAATTTAGTAGACCATTCAAAAACTTTTACATTTTGCACACTTGTTAGGAATGGAGGGTTCAAATGAGAATAGGTATCATATTTGGTACAAGACCCGAAATCATAAAAGTTGCCCCGGTGTATTTAAAAGCAAAAGAAATGGGAATTGATGCAGAATTCATATGTACTGGTCAACACAGAGAAATGGTTGATATGATGAAGGATATCTTTGGTATTGATTCAGATTACGACATGAACATAATGACTCAAAACCAAACACTCAACGAAATTGCATACAAGGTAATAGCCGAATTTGAGAAACTAGTGAAAGAAAAAAATTACGATTGGATATTTGTTCAAGGTGATACAACAACAGCCATGGCAGCATCGATTGCTGCTTTTAATAGAGGAATAAAAGTTGGTCATATAGAAGCTGGTTTGAGAAGTGGTAATTTATACGATCCTTTTCCAGAAGAAATGAATAGAAGATTAATTGACCAAGTTTCCGAAAAACTTTTTGCACCAACCCAACATGCGATGAACACACTTCTCAAAGAGAATTTTCCCATTGAGCGTATAATCGTCACAGGTAACACTGTTGTAGATGCCCAGATGTATGTTATCGAGAAATTCGATTTAGATAGTGTAAGGAAGAAATTCATCGGACATACAAATTACTTTGTTGTAACATTGCACAGAAGAGAAAACATAGGTGAACGTATGAGAAATATATTAAGAGCAATAAAAAAATTTTCAGAAGAAAGAAAGATAGAGTTCATCTTTCCTGTTCACAAAAATCCAAAGGTTCGTGAAATTGTTTACAATGAGCTTAATGGATCAAAATATGCTCATCTTGTCGAACCGATAAATTATTTAGAAATGATGGCATTACTTAAAGACTGTCTGTTTGTAGCAAGTGATAGTGGTGGGTTACAGGAAGAGGCTCCTACTTTCAAAAAATTCATAGTTGTATGCAGAGAAACGACGGAAAGACCTGAGGTTATAGAAAGTGGTTTCGGAGTACTGGCAGGAACAAACGTGGAGAATGTTTACATTAGCCTTAACAGAGCTCTTGAATTTGTACCGGATGATAAAATTAATCCATTTGGGGATGGAAATGCATCTGAAAGGATTTTGAACGCGATTCGTTGATTTTGGATTAAAATTTTTGGGTAATTTTGGAAAAAATGTGCTTTTTTGCTTTATTCATATGATTGGATCGAAGCTTGTTTTTTTAAAATTAAAATCGAAAATTATAACACTTTATACTTTGCTCAAGATAAATTCAATATGTGTGCGCAAGCATAGATCAAAAAATCTTTATTAATATAAACGTAAAAGTAAAATATCTATCGTATTCTAAGTGATTAACCAATATTTAAACAAAAATTCCCATACTGATCTTGCTTGTTTTTGAGTTTTCCATTCATGAAGTTTAAATAAATACATTCCATAGTACCAACAATACATTAAGCCATTTTTTCAAACTTTGTTGACATTAATGTTAACCTATGATTTTTCAGTTACTATAGATCTTAAAGATGCCTAAGAACGAACCTATTCCGTAAGAAATATGAAGTACCAAAAAAGCCAATAAAGCATATGGAAAGAGAAGGAATTTATGGTGTTTCAAAGAAATCTTAATTGAAGAATAAATTGTAAAGAAAAAGTACAAAGCAAGCGGGCTAAGTATCAAAACAGAAAGAATGCTTGGTAGAGATATGAATAATAAGCTGATAGTGAAAAACAAATAAATAACGAAAAACAGAGGTATTAAATGTCTCATTTTGTAAGCTTTTTTAACAAATTTTGAACTGTAAGTCACCCAAAATCCATTTAAAAAATTATTTTTCCAAAGTTTACCATAGTTATCTCTTGCAAAATAATATGAACGTGCTTGAGGAATAAGCATTATTTTGTATCCTGCTTTTTTCAATCTCAAGTTAAATTCGATATCCTGATTTCTTATAAGCTTTTCATTGAAAAGACCAACATTTTCAAAAATTTCGCGTTTGTATATTCCGTAGGCTACTGTATCAACATAAATCTTAGTCGGTGCACCTATTCTGTACTTAGCCATACCTATTCCAAAAGGATTCTTTAGAACCTCGCTTATAGCAACTGCTTTAGAAGAATTGTATCTTGGAGTTACTTCCATAACACCTCCCGCAACGTCACATTCACCATTTTGTATTGAATCAACACACTCCGAAATATAATTTTCCGAATATCGAGCATGTCCACTTGCAATCATTACATAATCTCCTGTGGATTTTAGAATGCCAATGTTCAAACCAGAAGGGGTGTATATCCGTGGATTTTCAACTATCTTGATTTTATCACCATATTTTTCTATATAACCTTGCACAACATCAACCGTTTTGTCAACACTCATCCCGTCAACTACAACAATTTCAAAATTCTCGTACGTATTATTCAGCAGACTTTCTATACATTTTCCGATTGTATCTTCCTCATTTCTTACCGGTATAACAACAGATACCTTCATAATTTCTGTTTCCAAAAGTTACCACTCCTTCTAAATAATCTTAGTCCAAATTTTGCAACAAGTTTCCACTTACACTAAAACAATTTTATCTCACATTTTCAACGTGTAAACCTACTTCCCTTTGAAAAAATCATCTTAAAAAACCAACAAATATAATTCATCATGCCTAAGTGAATTTCGTGAAAAAATTCTAAAAATCCTCTTGACTAAAATCAAAAACAGGTTTATCATATTCGTGAAAAATATCACGTTATTCTTTTCACGAAAAGATAGAAGTTACAAGCACAATGTTGATAGATGGGCTGGAGGTGTGGTTAACGTGACAAGAACGTTTGATAAAGTAGAAAAGATTTTGGAAAAATATAGCTACAAAAAGGAGATGCTTATCAAAATTCTTCTTGAGATTCAAAAAGAGTACAGACATATACCAAGGGAGGTTGTAAATTACATAGGTGTTGCTCTCGGTATACCTCCTGCAAAAATATTTGGTGTTGCGACATTCTATGCACAATTTTCGTTAAAACCTAAGGGAGAGTACACGATTTTGGTTTGCGATGGAACAGCATGCCACATGGAGGGTTCAATGAATTTAATAAAGGCGATTGAAGAAGAGGTTGGTATTAAACCAGGAGAGGTTACTCAAGATCTAAAGTTCAGTCTCGATAAAGTTGGTTGTCTTGGCGCATGTGCTCTTGCCCCCGCGATGGTTATAAATGGCGAGGTTTATGGCCATCTCGATGCGCAAAAGGTTAAGGAAATCTTGAGAAATCTCAAGGAAAGGAAGGCTGAGTAATATGGCTGTAGTTGTTGAGAAAAAGTTCAATAGTGCAAGTGAGTTGCTTAAACATATAGAAAAGTTAAAAGATCAAAGGGAGAAAAAACTTCAGAAGTTGTCGGTTTATGTTTGTGTCGGCACAGGTTGTACTGCAAGTGGTTCAAGAAAGGTCTATGCAAAGTTTGTCGAAGTTGTGAAGGCAAAAGGACTTGATGTACAGATCGAAAAAATTGACGAGAATGATGAACCAGTAAAAAGAACGGGTTGTTGTGGACTTTGCTCACTTGGTCCACTTGTAAAGATTATGCCTTCTGGGATTACATACAGCCACGTGACTGTTAATGATGTCGAAGAGATAGTAGAGAAAACATTGATTAACGGTGAACCTATTGAGAGATTGTTACTTACAGATCCTATTTCTGATAAAAAAGTTGAAAGGCTTGAAGATGCCACGTTTTTCAAGAACCAAACTTTCTATATTATGGAAGCAATAGGAACAAGCGAATGTGAAAGTATTGAAGATTACATGGCACGTGGTGGTTATTCTTCGCTTGCAAAAGCACTTTCGATGGATAGAAAAGAAATAATCGAACAAATTAAAGCTTCTGGATTACGTGGACGTGGTGGTGGAGGATTTCCAACAGGACTTAAATGGGAAGCTGCTTACAATAGCAATGGTGATATAAAGTATGTTGTATGCAACGCTGATGAAGGTGACCCAGGAGCATTTATGAACAGAACCTTACTTGAAAGAGATCCACATTCCGTGCTTGAGGGTATGATAATAGCTGCTTATGCTATAGGTGCTCAGAAAGGATATGCATATATAAGGGCAGAGTATCCAATTGCCGTTGAAATGTTTAATAAAGCAATTGAAGATGCAAAAGAATACGGGCTACTTGGTGAAAATATACTGGGTACAGAATTTTCTTTTGAGCTGTATGTAAAAGAAGGTGCCGGAGCGTTTGTTTGTGGAGAAGAAACTGCTTTGCTTGCCTCTATTGAAGGAAAAAGAGGAGTTCCAAGACCAAGACCACCATTCCCAGCTCAAGCAGGATTATGGGGTAAACCAACGCTTATTAACAATGTCGAATCATATGCCAATGTCCCAAAAATACTAAGAGATGGGGTTGAGAAGTACAGAAAATATGGCGTACAAGGTTCACCAGGTACTAAAATGTTTTCTGTAACAGGTCCTCTTAAACTTACGGGTATTATTGAAATCCAGTTTGGTACAACACTTAGATATATTCTCGATAATATATGCGGAGGAACGTCAAATGGACAAAAGATAAAAGCAATACAAATTGGAGGTCCATCTGGTGCTTGTTTGCCTGAAGAACTTTTTGATTTACCACTTGATTATGACACGCTAAAGTCTGTTGGTGCAATGGTAGGTTCCGGAGGTATCGTTGCAATAACAGAAGATAGATGTATGGTTGAAGTTGCAAGATTCTTCTTAGATTTCACGAAGCGTGAATCGTGTGGTAAATGTGTGCCATGTAGAGAGGGAACAACTCAGGCTTACAATATCCTTGAAAAATTCACTCGAGGTAAGGCAACATACGAAGATCTTGAAACACTTGAATATGTATCAGAAATCGTTAAAACAGCTTCGTTGTGTGGACTTGGAAAAACAGCTCCCAACCCGATAATCAGTACATTGAAGTACTTCAGGCAAGAGTACGTTGATCATATTGAAGGTAGATGTCCAAGCGGTATGTGTACAGCCTTCCAAAAGTATATAATTATTCCAGAAAAGTGTAAGAGCTGCAGTTTGTGTGCAAGAAGCTGTCCAAACGGCGCTATAAGTGGGGAAAGAGGTAAGCCTTATGTAATCGACCAGGAAAAGTGTATAAAATGCGGTTTATGTGTGACAAAGTGTAAATTTGGCGCTATCGAGCTTATTAGCTAATTCATTTGTAACTTTTTTGGGAGGGTGATAGATAATGAAAGTAGTGGTTAATGGAAGAGAAATTGAGATAAGAAACGATGCAAGGAATATGCTTGAAGCCTTAAGAGAAGTTGGAATTGAGATACCAAATCTGTGTTATTTGTCTGAAACATCCGTTTACGGTGCTTGTAGGATGTGCCTTGTTGAAGTAGATGGAAAAGATATTGTGACTTCGTGTACGCTTACTCCAAAAGAAGGTATGCAGATAAGAACTCATACACCAAAGATATATGAAATAAGAAAAGGTATACTTCAACTGTTGCTTGCATCACATGATGGTGATTGCACTACATGTGAGATGAATGGCAAATGCAAGTTACAAAAGTACGCTCAAGATTTTGGATTAAACTCAAGCAGATTTGAGAAACTTTCAAAAAAGACCATAACAGATAAAACATCAATAATCATAAGAGATAATTCAAAATGTATACTTTGTGGGGATTGTGTCAGAGCATGTGATGAATTACAAACGATAGCAGCAATAGATTTTGCCTACAGAGGTTTTGAGGCGCAAGTTGTTCCATCATTTGAGGAAAAGCTTGAAAATACTGAATGTGTCTTTTGTGGTCAATGTGTAGCATATTGTCCAACAGGAGCACTTTCAATCAGAAATGATATAGATAAGGTTTACAAGGCAATCGAGGAAGGAAAATATGTTATAGGTATGATAGCACCGGCCGTAAGAGCATCGTTGCAAGAAGAGTTTGGACTCGAAGATGATATAGCGATGGCAGGTAGAATGGTCTCGGTAATGAAGATGGTAGGGTTTAAAAAGGTATTTGACGTTGCTTTCGCTGCGGATCTTGTAGCTTATGAAGAAGCCCATGAGTTTATGGAAAGGCTTGAGAAAGGGAAGAAACTACCGCAATTTACATCCTGTTGCCCAGGTTGGGTTAAGTTTGCCGAGCAATATTATCCTGAATACTTGCCAAACCTTTCAAGTGTGAAATCACCTCAGATGGCACTTGGTACAATAATTAAAAAGTACTATTCGAAAGAAATAGGTATAGATCCAAAAGATATTGTACTTGTATCGATAATGCCGTGTACAGCAAAAAAATTTGAGGCTGAAAGAGAAGAATTTGTAGGTGATGTTGATATAGTTCTTACTACAAGGGAACTAGTTAAGTTGTTTAAATCTACGGGTATGGACATAAGAATGGTTGAACCAATTCCATTTGATAGACCGTTTGGACTTTCTTCACAATCAGGTTTGAGCTTTGGAAAATCTGGTGGAGTACTTGGTAGTGTTGTTAACGTAATTAAAAACAAAGTAAACGTCAAGAATATAAAATTTGAAGAAATTCATCAGGGAGTTTCTTTAACAGAAATCGAACTTGAGAATGGTAGGTATGTTAGAGGTTTGGCAGTATTTGGACTTGGTAATGTAAGAAAAGTTATTTCTGAAATAAAAGAAGGAAACTTGCAAGCTGATATTGTCGAAGTTATGGCATGTAACTTCGGATGTATTGGTGGAGGTGGGCAACCGTATCCAAACGATGTAAGAACGCGTACGAGGAGAGCAAAAATACTAAAAGAAACACAAAGTGTTGATGTACTTATTTCACCAACTGAAAACTTCCACATGAGAGAACTTTACACAAAGTATTTTGATGCACCACTAAGCCACAAAGCACACGAAATAATGCACACTGAATACAAACACAGAAGAAGGATAGAAGAAAAGGAAATAGATATTCTTCCTCTTCCTGAGGATGTTGAAGATAAGATAAAAGTTAGTGTTTGTCTGGGAACTTCCTGTTATTCAAAGGGATCATATGAAATACTTGAGAAACTTATCTTTTTATCCAACAAAGAAGATTGGGCAAAGAATTTGGAAATAAAAGGGACATTTTGTGTAGAGAATTGTGGTAAAGCACCAAATGTCGTTGTTAATGATATAATAGTTGACGAAGCAACAGTTGAAAAAATAAAAGAGGTGGCTTTGAATGAAATTGGAAGAAAGAAAGGGGATACTGAAATTTCCAAAAGCAACATTTGAAAGATTGAAGCTTTACCATGCATTACTAACCCAAATAAGGTTGGAAGAAAAACGTGAATACATACTCTCAGAAGAAATCGCAGAGGCTTTGAGAATTACACCCGAGCAAGTTAGAAAAGATTTTTCGTTCCTTGAAACGAATGGTAAACCAAAAGTAGGATACTATATACCAGAACTACTTGGTGAATTAGACGAACTTTTCGGGACAAAAGAAAGGGAAAACATAATCATAGTTGGAGCAGGTCATTTGGGTAAAGCGTTAGCAAACTACAAAGGTTTTAAAGACATAGGCGCTCAGGTTGTTGCCATATTCGATAACGATCCAGAAAAAATTGGACAAATGGTTGGAGAATTTATGATACTCCCGCTCAAAGATTTGCCGAGAGTTATACGTAGATTTAAAGTAAAAATCGCTGCCATATGTGTTCCAGAGAAAGCAGCCCAAGAAGTTGCAGACTTGCTTGTCGGATATGGAATAAAAGCAATATGGAATTTTTCAACAAAAATACTTGACTTACCAGACGATATCATTATTCAAAATGAGGATATAACAAGAGGTTTGCTTGGTATAAAGCATATGTTAGCTGAGAGAGCAAATATTGAAAGGTAATCTTAACAAAAAATTGGTATCAACTGATTAGTAAATTACAAATATAGTGAGGACACGACCTCACAACGGCCACCACACCTTCCCACCCCGGTTTTACCGGGGGATTTTTTTAGTTCCACAATTGAATTCAAATTTCAAAATAATTTGAATGATTTTGGTAAAAATATAGTACCATAAAATTAAAATACTCAGCTCGCAATTTTTAGCAAGACATAAGCAATGCTTTGGGGATATTAAAATATATAAAGATTTTGGATAATCTTCAAATTTGTGGTATAATAATTTATAAAATTGTAATCTGCCGTTTCTTTTTTATTCCGCTACTCTAAGTAAAGGTATGAAGACAATTGTATAAACGTAAGGAGCTAAGCAAGCTGTGAAACTTTTGTCTTTTTTTTAATTAAATCTCCTCATTTGTTAGTTGATTGACTAATTATATACGAATTACACTTACTTACATTAATATTAATCCATTTTTGTTATTTTCTATTAAATTTTTAACAACCTTTTTCAAGCATGATAAAGTAGACATACAGGAGGTGATATAGTGATATGAGAATAATGGTTGAATTTTGTGCTGAAAAACTGCCTGTTTCAAGCAACTTCTTGTTTCTGAGCTATATAAAAGAGGCTTTAATGACCTCAAATTACTACTATTTTAAAGGACTGTTTTACTACGGTGAAAGACATAACAAAATCACCAAGAGTTATACTTATGCTGTCATACCTCGTAATTTTTATGTCAAAAAAGATGAATTAGTTTTTAACAATGACTCCAGAGTTGAATTCATTCTTTCGACACCCGATTATGAATTCGTTATTAATCTATACAATGGTATTTTGAGGATTGAAAATTTTTCTTACAAAGATTACAGATTGAAATTAAAAAAAATCAGGGTTTTGAAAGAAAAAGTAATAAACACTGAAGAAGTTGTGTTTAATGCATTATCTCCAATTTGCATTAAAAACAAACAAGGAAAGTACTTGGATATAAAAGATCCTGAGTTTAACCGTGAGCTCAACTATGTAGCAAATCTAATTTTAAAAAATTATCGCGGTTATGGTTTGAG
>JBCNVJ010000134.1:0-5947 GCA_039630255.1 Fervidobacterium sp.
TGGAACGAAACTTCTCAAACAGAAAAGGGCTATGGATTAATAATAGATAACACAAGACACAAAAATATAGCAAGTATAGCATCTGTAGGCTTTGGTTTAAGTGGCATACCTGTTGGAATTGAAAACGGATGGATAAACAAAAATGAAGGAAAAGTACGAGCGTTGAAAACTCTTGAGACATTCCTCAATAATGTTGAGCAAAAGGAAGGTTTTTTTGTACATTTTGTATATATGAGTAACGGAAAACGCGCTTGGCACTCTGAAGTATCGGTCATAGATACAGCACTTTTCCTGATGGGTGCCCTAACAGTTGGCGAGTACTTTGGTGGTGAAGTGCATCAACTCTTTGAAGAAATATATTCAAAAGTCAATTTTGAATGGTACCTTGACAGCTCTAAAAATCAATTTTACATGGGTTATGACTACGAAAGAGGGTTTTGGGGAAACCGGGACAGATATGCTGAACAATTGATTATGTATTTTCTCTCAGTTGCTTCTCCTACTCACCCTGTGAACCCATCGGTCTATGATTCATTTCAACGTGATGTAGGAAGATACAAAAATTACGAACTTATACATACTTACACCGGCTCACTTTTTACTTACCAGTTTTCACACGCGTGGATAGATTTCAGAAACATTGTAGACAAAAACAATATAAATTGGTTTGAAAACTCAACTAAGGCTTCACTTTCAAATTGGGAGTATTGCAAAGATATGCATAGCCAATTTAAAACTCTTCATGAATGTTCTTGGGGCCTTACAGCATGCGATTCTCCGGATGGCTATAGGGGTGATTTTGGTGCACCACCGTCTTGGAACAACAACACACAGCATTACGTTGATGGAACTACACCACCTTGTGGTGCGATTGGTTCAATTGTATTTGTTCCTGAAATCGTTGAAGAAACTATGAAATACTATTACGAGAAAGTACCCGAACTTTGGGGTAGGTATGGATTTAAAGATGCATATAACTTAGACAAAAATTGGTTCTCTGACATATATATTGGAATAGATAAAGGCATAACATTACTTATGATAGAAAATTACAAAACAGGTTTGATCTGGGACATTGTCATGAAAAACAAATATATGAAAAAGGCACTTAAAACTCTGGGTTTCAAAGAATAAGAGAACATTTTTTAAAAATTTTTCGACGTATAGACTTGTTCAATATCATCTGTCACAATGGATGATCAACTGTCATCTTTCTATATTCATGTATCAACAATTTTAATTACTTATCACACTTTCTGTTTAATTTTTTGTAAATTTGAGAATTTGTAATTGTAGCTTGTTTTATTCAGTTCACTCTTCTTTGCATACTAATAATCTATTTGTAAAACACATTTCAAAGTTTTTTGGTATTTTTATATTGTTCTTAATATATTAAAGTAGGGAGTGTTACCCAACTCCATTTGTCGTATATCCATGTACCAACAAATAATTCTCTCTCCTCTTTAAACAGATACTCCAGTAAGCTAACCATTAAACTCTTACCAAATCACTTCGGTCTTGACAAAAAGTAATACACTGTCTCTTTCTTTATTATTTCACAAACATACCTCGTCTTATCCACATATACAAAATATACAAACTTGCCTTTCATTAAACCCTTAAAATCACTTATCCCTATTGATAAATATTTCATCCTTTCCTCTTCTTTGCATATTTTCAACTGTATTATACCATAATAAAATAATCCGCTTACCTTCGTTCCTAAAGGAGGTAAACCTTACCAAGTCTTTTTTGTTATATGCTATGCGAAAATTTAGAACATTTCCATTGTTCGCTTTCACATTTAACTCTCACATTCAAAAGTGCGAAGATAAGCATAAGAATTGATAAACCCCCATCAAAATGAGCTGTTCTAAAAAAGAATTTTCAGTTACATTTCACACGCGCTACCAATTTGCACATTAAATTTGAGAGAAATTATTAGTAATAAAAATCCCCCTATTTGGGGGATTTTTTAACAGTGGGAGGGGAGGATGGGGGTACTGGTGGTTATGAACATCTTCAAATTTTACTCTCCTGAAAAAATTTTACTCTCCTAACCTTAACAAATCCTTAGAACTTACTTTGGGTTTTCCGAACATTTTTGGTAAATAAAAGTACAGAAGTAATAATTTTGTTGTATAATAATTTGAGGAACATTCAAGAATAACTGGAACGCCAAGCATATAGGAGGTGTTTATTATGACGAATGTGAGAAAATTTATCATGATGGTTGCATCTTTCTTCGTAGTTATTGCATTACTTAGTTGTACACAACTCTTTGAACCTAAAAATCCAAAAGTTTCAGTTGTACTCTCATCTGGTCAGGAAAATGGAGAAAAGGGTGTTGAAAGTTTCGTTTACCAACCAGTGCTTTTTGGAATTAATTTCGACTTGTTAAAAAAATCCGACGCACCCTGGGTCAAAAACATAGAGAAGTTAGAAGTAAAAATAACAAAATTCTCATACAAGTACTCAACGGGTCCAAATGAGACAAAATGGGCAACACCCACTAACGTTGATAAAACAGTGGATTTACTTGCGTTAGCTTCTTCAGAAGAAAGCTGGCTTACATTCGATATACCAAAAGGTGCGGTGATTTTAGCCATTGCATTTGAAGTTACTCAGGCTACGGTCACGATCAATGGGGCAATTTACCCCGTAACAATACCATCAGCAAGCGCAAAAATTGTACTTAAAAATCTGAACTGGTCAATAAATGAAGATGGGCAAGTGATACTAAGTATAGATTGGTCAAAGAGTATAATAAAGGTGGGCACAAATTACTTGCTTGTACCACGTGTTGCATACCGCTGGAGAGGCTCATTAAAAAATTTATGGGCGATACAAGGAAAAATCAGCAGGTCAGATGGTACCCCTCCTAACGAACCACTTTTAATAGAGCTTTATGAAGGTGAAACCACTTCATCGACGCCAATGACATTGAAAATCCTTCCAGCGAAGAAAGCAGGAGAGTTTTATCTTGGAAAATATAAACCAGGAAAATACACAATCGTGGTGTGGAAGAACTTGACATTCACGTATGAAAGTACTGAAATTTCAATCTCCGGCACAGAAGCAACAAAAACAATCTTTGATCATGGAAAAACATCGGCTACAACAATATTGAACTTAAAGTACTAAAGAAAAATAAAAATTTGAACAAACCCCCGTTCTGGGGGTTTTATTTTTCCACACGAATATTACAACAATGTGATATAATATGTTAGATTTTAGGATAAATTTTGTCGGGGGTGTGTATATGGATTTTGGTAATTACAAAACTATGAAAATATCTCAACCTATATTTTTGAAAGGGGAAGAAATAGGAATTTTACTTGTTCATGGTTATACAGGCTCACCACACGACTTTGCTTACATGGCAAACGAACTTAATAAAGCAGGATTTACCGTCTCAGTACCCCGCCTTCCAGGTCACGGTACGTGTGGCGAAGACTTTTTGAAAACAAGTGCAAAAGATTGGTTAAGAAGAGCATATGATGCCTATTATGATTTAAATGGCATTTGCAAAGAAGTTTATATATGTGGATTATCAATGGGAGGAATAATTGCACTCGTAATGGCTGCACAATTAAAACCAAAAAAGCTTGTCACACTTGCTGCCGCTACACATGTTTACGACAATAGAATAAAACTAACCCCTTTACTTGCCTTATTCAGAAAAAGAATGCCAAGAGAAAACAACGATAAATACGATGATCCAGAACTTGAACATCTAAAAAAAGAGTATTGGATCTATAATTGGCCAAAGCAAGCAGCTGAGCTTTATAAACTTATGAAACTTGCACGAAAAAGTATATCTCAAATAATCTCGGATACACTTATTATTGCCGCAAGAAACGATAACACAGTACCGCTGAAAGCCGCTGAGTTCATATACCACAACATCGCCTCAGAAAAAAGAAAAATGATAATATTTGAACGATCCGGGCATGTATTAAGCAACGACATAGAAAAAGAGGTTGTCACAGAAGCTGTTAAAAAATGGTTCTTAGGTCAAGAAATTTAAACAAGGAAGAAAAGTAGATAAAATTTGTCTAATTTTAACATTTAGGTAACCCTAATTCTTCGGACTTAGGGTATAATAAAGATGAAAACAAAGTTGGAGGTGTCTTATATGGGATTATTGTCAGAAAAGGATAAAAGTTACTTATCAGACTTGTTCAAAAGGGAACTTGAAAATACCGTAAAACTTATATTTTTCCACAGCGAAAATTGTGAGTATTGTGATTTGGAAAGTCAATTGCTCGATGAATTAAAAGAGCTCTCAAACAAGATCATCGTCGAAAAATATCACAAAAACAGTGTAGAAGGTGAGAAGTATAAAGTCGAATACACGCCTGCCTTGATACTCACTCTCGAAGATGGAGTGGATAGAGGTGTAAGATTTTACGGCATACCTTCAGGACATGAATTCACAACACTTATTCAAGACATAGTAACATTTGGTAAAGGGGCAAAACCTGAGCTTTCACCGGAAACAGTTGAACAACTTAAAAAACTCGATAAACCCGTCAAAATAAGCGTCTTTGTAACTCCAACGTGTCCATACTGTCCGAGAGCAGCTCTAACTGCACATAACATGGCACTTGCAAGTGATCTGGTTACAGCCGAAGTTGTTGAAGCAAATGAATTTTTTGACTTAAGTGAACAATTTGGAGTTTCTTCGGTACCACACATTGCAATAAATAGAAATCCAGACAGATTTTTTATCGGGGCTTATCCAGAACCACAGTTCTTAAAACAAGTGCTTGAACTTGCAGAATAATATATTCTTGTTAAAAAACTGAGAAAGTTTCGAAAAAAGATCGGCAAACCACCCCCAAACGCTTCAGGGCACATCTCTTGTGCCCTGAGTTTTTAGAGGGTTTAGAACGCAAAAGTCATGTTGAAAAATGCAGTACCGATTACAATCAAACGTTGATTCACTTTTGTAAAAGTTTTCTATCTAATAGTCTAAGATTTCTACAGTGAAAATTGGTCTTTAGTATAACTCATCCTGGAGGTGAAAAAATGGGGTTATTTGAAATAGGTTCATTGGGTAGCGAACTGAAAGAATATTATGATATAGTTATTGTCGGTGCTGGACCGGCAGGTTTAACAGCGGCTATTTATGCAAGAAGGGCAGGATTAACAGCCTTAGTAGTTGAAAAAGCAATAGAAGGTGGAGCTGTTGCACAGACTCATGTGGTAGAAAATTGGCCAGGGGAAATTAGTATTGAGGGACAAGCATTGGCTCAAAAATTTGCAGATCATGCAAAACACTTTGGTGCGCAGATACATTATGCCTTCGCTCAAAAAGTTTATGTAGAGGGTGATTATAAAATAGTAGAACTCGATGATGGAAACAAAGTAAAGAGTAGAGTTCTTATTATAGCAACAGGAACAGAGCCGAGAAAATTGGGAGTACCAGGTGAAGCTGAGTTTAGAGGTAAAGGTGTTACATACTGTGCTGCTTGTGATGGATACTTATTCAAAGACAAAGATGTAGTTGTAGTTGGTGGAGGAGATAGTGCGTGTGATGAGTCTCATTTTCTGTCAAAGATTGTTAACAGTATAACAATAGTTCAAAATCTTCCATATTTGACAGCTGCAAAGGTGCTCCAGGAAAGAGTTTTGAACAATCCAAAAATAAAAGTTATCACAAATCATTTGGTAAAAGAAATAAGAGGCGAAAACAAAGTACAAGAGGTAGTTATTGTAAGTAATGATACAAAAGAAGAAAAAATTATCAAAGCTGATGGTGTATTCATATATGTTGGGCTCCTACCAAAAACAGAAATTTTCAAAGGATTATTGAAAATGAATGAGTACGGCTACATAATTACAGACGAAAATATGGAGACAAATGTTCCTGGCATCTACGCTGTTGGTGATATAAGAATAAAAGGACTTAGACAAATCGTAACTGCTGCGGCTGATGGTG
>JBCNVJ010000135.1:0-9415 GCA_039630255.1 Fervidobacterium sp.
CTGTTTTACAAGATTCATTCACAAAAACAATCAAAATTGCAAATCTACCACCAAAGATTGAATTTAACTACAACAGTGTATCAAAGATTCTAACCACAACAATTTCCGAACCAGAAGGTGATCAAATTGTATATAAACAAGGGCAACTACTCGATTCTTCCGGAAAAGTGATATCTACTTGGACAGACCTTTCTAAGGATATAAACGTTGCTTCTCTTCCAAAAGGAAATTATACGGTTATTGTTACTGCAAGAGATGAATTTGGTGCTGAGCAGGAAAAAAGGCAAGAGATAACATCTTTGACTTACCAAAATAATCCGCCATCTGTTTCTATATTGCAACCTTACAATAATGAAAAAACTCCCGTATCTGTCACTGCGCGTTGGAAAGGACAAGACCCTGATAATGGAGACGTTTTAAGATACAAGCTTGTGCTAAAAACAAATGGAACCAATGTTTTAACAATTGAAACTACTTCAACAGAAGCAATACTACCTAATCTTAATTATGACACAACATATTCCATTCAAGTAACAGTGTACGATTTACAAAATGCTTCTTCAACAGCACAAGTTACCTTCAAAACAGTTTCTTCGCCAAGATATTCTTATCTTCTCTCAAAGAGTTTTGATGGTAAGTCAGTAATAAATATAGCAAATACGTATAACCTTCCAACTGTAAAGATTGAAGGATTTGTTTCTCTGACTGATAATGTGTCTTTTACTGATTTTGATGTAGCAGAAGATTACATATACGCCGTTGGAGGTACAAACCTTTATGTTATAAATGCCTCCGACAAGTCTAATCCAAAAATTGTGAAAAAAGTAGACTTTGGAACAACTCTTAGTGCTATTAAAATCTATAAGAATTACGCAATCATTGGTGAAGGAAGCAACGGAATTCGTCTTGTTGATCTCACAAATCCCTCAGAACCAGTATTGACAAGTAAAAACTTCGGAAAGACATTAAAAACATTTACTTTACCTGTAAATCCTGTATTTAGCAAGACAAGTAAAACAACAAACTCCAAGATAAATATTACACAGGGTAAAATAATGACTATAAAGCTGGCTGCCGACAGCGCTTACATAGCTAACAACATTGGTGGATTACTTAGATTAAGTCTATCGAACGTTCCAAATATTACAATAAACGACATAAGATTAATTTATGATGGTCAAGTTAACGACTTGGAAATAGGACAGTTTAATAATGAACAGATCATTGCACTTGCCGTATACAAAGATGTAAAATACGTAAGGCTTGCAGATGCCGAAGCATCTGTTGATGAATTACCAGCAGCTTCTGTAACATCTTTGAGTCCTACATTTGATACAGAAGTAAGAGGTGTAAGGATATATAACAACAGTTTATACGCATTTACAATCGATAGAATTAGAAAATGGACAAGTAATACATCTTGGAGTAATATCGAATATGAACCTGGTTCTCAATTTAATGACTTGCTCTTTGTTGGCAACAATTCGGTGGTCTTAGATGGCGGTAGAGGTTTAAGTACATATAGAGATGATTCAAAACATGAGCCTAACAAAATGTACAAATTGCTTGATTTAAACTATATTAACAACTTCTTATTTGGTGTTGGCGATGGTTTTTATTGTAACGGACTTTACGTAATAGATTTAAGAGACGTGCTTGAACCTACCATTCGCCGTTATGATACTACAGAATATTTTAACAAGATAGATGTGAAATTGAAGGCCGTACCAAAAACGAGTACCGAAAAGATAGCTAAAATAGTGGTGGCAAACACTGAGACAATATCAGCTAAACTATATGATTTTGATTACACAAATTTAACTTTATCACCAGGAATATCTTTGAATCTTACAAATTATCAAGCAGTGTATGATGTTGCAATAGATGCGCAGGGAAGAGCCTATGTGCTTGGTCGTAAAGGAGGCAACAATATCATTGAAATTTTTAATCAGGCCGGTAATTCTATAATAACATCCCAACCTTTACCAGATAACATTGATCAAAGAGTACCAAAAATAACACCTACAATCTCAGAGCCGGTGGAACCAAGAAGTTTACAAGTTGTTGTCGATTATTTATCACAAGCACAAAATCCTTTTTATGTACTTGTTACATGTGGAAGAGCCGGGACAATTAGATATAGATTAAATGTAGATCCTAATGGTAACATAACTGCCCTGTCAAAAGATTTAGAAATTCCGACAACATACTACGTTGTAGTTGAGGAACAAGGAGGAGGAACGTATAGACTTCAAAGGTACAATCCGGGTATAGATTCCGCCGTAGCAGTAGACAAATACTTTGACAGAATGTTCATAGCAGACGGTGATTTTAACGGACTTTGGATATTAGATAAAAATGGAGTAAATTTGCTTGAAAAAGACAGTGATGATTTAAGTAAGACTCCACTTTTTGCTGGTGCACCGGCAAGGAATATCTCTTGGTTTGGTGATCTGCTCTTTGTTTCAGGCGGTGGGAATGGAATTAAAATAGTAAATATTAGAAACTTGGGGGCATTTGACCCAGCAAGTAGCATTATTAGTATTCCTTTCAACGGTTTGACTTACGCATTCCATGCTGAGGCAGATACAAGAGTAATGGTTGTTGGAAGTGATAAAGGATTGCTATTGTATGATATATCCGAATTCCCAACTGTTAAGCCTATTTCAACATTGAATTTACCAATGTTTAAAATCATAAGTAAATAACATAAAAAGCCCTCGCAAAGAGGGCTTTTTAGTTTTTTCTTAACTAAGTCTGTTTTTGATGATATAATTTAGATTGGTAATTTAATTTGGGGAGGAATGTTAGTGATAAAAGCTATTAATCTTACAAAAAAATTTGGAGAATTTACAGCGGTGAATTCAATAAATTTGGAAGTTAGCAAAGGTGAGATATTTGGTTTCCTTGGTCCAAATGGTGCGGGTAAAACTACGACTATTAGAATGCTTACTGGTGTATTGAGACCGACTTCTGGAATTGTTGAGATACTGGGGATGGACATGAAAACCCAAGAAATAGAGATTAAAAGAAGAATAGGAGTTGTTCCTGATGAACCAAGGATATACGAACATCTTAAAGGGAGCGAGTTTCTGGATTTTATAATCTCAGTGTACAAATTAGATAAAAGCAGTCTACAGTCCAGAATAGGAGAGCTATGTAAAGTTTTTGGCGTAGATTATCTTGATAAATTTGTTGGAGAAATGTCACATGGTATGAAACAAAAGCTTATGTTGGTTTCTGTGTTGATGAGAAAACCGGAAGTACTCTTTTTGGATGAACCAACGGTTGGACTTGATGCAAGAAGTGCAAAAATCCTAAAAGAATTATTGAGAAAGTATGCAGAAGAAGGGACAACAATATTTATGACCACTCATATACTTGAGATAGCGGAAAAAATGTGCGATAGGGTCGCAATAATTAATAAAGGGCAAATTATTGCAGAATCAAGTATAAATGAGTTGAAAACTAAATATGGTAGTTCCCTGGAAGATATATTCCTTACCCTAACTGCTTCCGAAGATATAAAGAGTATTGTTGACGAATTGTGAAATTTTTGGAGTGATATTCCATGAGAGAGCTTGGGCTGTTGATGAAATACATTGGGCTATCAATAAGTGGTGTTCCACACAAAAAAAAGAATGTTAAAAAAATAAATTACGCTCGGAGATATCTGATTTCACTTTTACTCGGCAGTTTACCGATAGGTGTGTTTATCTATATTTCAAATTACGAGTTGTATAGCAAGCTTTATAACCAACTAAAAATGTTCCCTCAGGTTCAACAAGTTGGCACAATGATGTATTTAATGAGTGTGACAATGTTCTCTCTTTTTTATATCGTTGGATTTGTTGGAACTGGAATGTATGCCTTCTCAAAAAGCGAAGAAATGGAGTTTCTTCTTACACTACCTATAAACAAGAGAATACTCACTATTTATAATCTGATAGTTTCACTATCAAGTCAACTTGTAACTGTTGTTTTCCTTTTAGGAGCAACTCTTGGATATATGAGCGGTTTTAAGAATTATTCAGTTAATTTCATTTTGAGAACTATTTTGCACTTTTGTTTCCTAACCTCGATGTCTGCTATATTTTCAGTGCTTGGAGGTGGTGTTAGTTCAAAGAGTTTCGTGAGAAAGCTGAATGTGATTATAACTTTATTGCTGATATTTGCTTATTTGGGTTTCATGTATATTCAAGATGTTGATGTAGAAAAACTTGGAAAAAATGCAAATATTGCAAGGTGGCTATCGTTTACAACATCAAAGTGGAATATAATTACTTGGTCTTATTCGGAAAGCAAAATTTTGTTAAGTATGTCGGTAGTTATTTCTCTTGTTTCTACGGTACTTTTTTGGTATTATTCGGAAAAAGTAGTTTACGAAAGTGACAGAATAAAACTTAAGAATAATCTAAAAGCTAAAGATTACATCAAAAAGGGCAACTATGCTTCGAGAATTGGCGCAATTTTGTGGAAGGATCTTAAGTTATTGTTAAGAAACGAGCAGTTTATTTTCTTAATATTGTACCCATTAGCATTTGGAATTTTCATGACTTTGATTTCAGAATATTCTATAAGTTCAACAATGCCATTTATAGCTATAGCAGTATTCTATTGTGCAATGGAATCGGGTTTGATTACTATGAATGAATTTAAATACAAGGAATTACTAATGACCTTACCTACAAAAAGACGAACTATTATAATGCCAAAGTTGACCGTACCAGTTTTGTTGAATATGCTTTTGCTTTTCTTAATTAATATCTTTGCTTTAATATTTGGTAGGTTTAGCAAAACAACACTTTATTTTATACCAATTTCAACATTACTTTTTGCTCTTAGTGCATTAATTGGGGCATATTACAGTATCACAAAACCGGGGAAAGCCAAAAATCAGCCGTTTTCAATGTCTGCTACGTTTATGATAGAAGGTATCACAATAGGACTTGCATTTGGAATGATTTATCCAACGAGTATCTTGTTTTCCAAAAATGTTGTTAGAGGATTAAGAATTTACGTTTCATGGATTGTATTCATTTCATCTCTATTGTTAAGTTTCGTACTTTTGTATGTGTATTATCATAAACTCAGGAAAATACTGGAATCAAATGAAATTTGAAATTCAAAAAAGTACCGCAATCGCGGTACTTTTTTCGATCAACTTTATATTCTCCATATTTCGTGATATTCATGAGCTGTATCGCAGTATTCACATACAAATTTACCATCCACTTGAACGAACGATGAATAAACGTTTTCTCCATGTAATGGATTTGTAATACAATTTTCGTTTTTACATCTTATCTCTTCAAAATTGTATATTCTTGGAGGAAGTTCTAGTCTGTATTTTTCTGCAACCTTTGCATCTTTGATTATATTCACAGTTGTGTGTGGTGATATAGCTGCAAGTTTTTTTATTTCTTTAAATGACAAGTACCTATTTGGTAAGCTTATGTATCCCTTAAATTTTCCATCTGCTGATTTGAAGATTCCATCTGCGCTATCAATATCGTACAACTTCAGTATTTTTCTTATTTGAACTATAGTGCTGTAAATTTCTTCTGGAGATTTACCCTTAGCAATATGATCGATGACAGTGCCATTATCTACGGGTTTTATTCCTCTTTTGCCTTCTTTCTGTACACCCTTAGTACCGTCTGTAATTTGAGCAGGAACTATAAAATCGTCAGGTTTTTCCTCACGTTTAACTGTGGTATCAAAAGGTGCTTCAAGTGCTCCACCTAACATTGATAAGAGAATTACCCTAACCCAGTAACCGTTAATAGCTTGATGCTCCCATCCATTCAAAGGCAGTGTATCAAGAAAAGTGGGGATCTCAGGATCCACTTTTGGCCGTGGTAGAGGATGGTAAAATTTCGTACCTTCCAAAATTTTTTCAAGCATGTCTTTTCTGAATGTAACGGCTTTTTTGAGCATTTGTGCTTTTTCAAGTATATCTTCGCCCATTCTCTCAAGTTGTAATCTGGTAAAATACCAAATCAAAGCAGGTTTTGTTAAAGATAGATATTCATCTAATGAAGAAAATGTGTTAATTTCAAATCCATTTCTCTTCATTTTTTCCACATAACTTTTTGGCATTTGTAGCTCCTGGGGAGCAACCAAGTCAACTTTGACGTTCTTAAATACTTTTAACCCGTCTGCTTTTGAATGCACGGTTCGTCCATGTAATAAATCCCCTACCAAAGCTATGTGAATATAGGAATTGTCAAAATTCATCTGTTCAAGAAAAGTGAACTCATCGAGCAATTCTTGGGTCGGGTGTTCGTGTTTGCCATCTCCACCGTTTATGAACGCTGGTTTAATTATGCCGTGTCTTTCAGCAAACTCTCCAACTTTTTGTTCAAGTAATCTACAAACACCTTCAAGTCGTGTTCTTAAAATGAATATTGAATATTCGCTGTAGCCTGTTAACATGTTGAAGGTATCCACATAACTTTCTTGTTTGTTAAATGAAGAATGTTCAGAATCAAAGATATTTACTTTCGCGTTTTTATGAAATTTTGCCGCGTTTATAAAAGATTCTTTGGTTCTTGTTGATGGTTCAACAAAAACAATATAAATTCCTGTGTCACGCTTGATTTGAAAATCAGAGATATCTTCTTTTCTTTTAATCTTTTCCTTTAACTTCTTAGTGTTCTGATACAAAAAGAGCTGCTCTTCAACTGAAAAGTCGTTGATAACCGCGAGCGTTCGACCAACAAAATCGTGTTTCATAGTTACTCCCCCCACGCTTTCAAGTACAATTTCTTTATATTAAATCTTTGAGTATTATACCACAATTAAAGAAATTATCAAAAATGAAGAAGTAATTATAACAGCTGCAACGTTACTTTTGCTAGACTACACATTGTATTTTTTCATGCTAATCAAATATAAGAATCTTGAGAGGATTATCAAAATCACAATTCCAGCCAAAATCAATATAATCGGAGATACTCTGAATAAACCGTATAAAAGAAAAAGGACTAGTGAAACCATAGCTGTTGTAAGAGAGTATGGGATTTGTGTGTTTACATGATCCATGTGGTCTGCCCCAGAAAATATCGAAGAGAGTACAGTAGTATCCGATATGGGCGAACAATGATCGCCAAATATTGCCCCAGCAAATACTGTACCTGCCATAACTGTTACAGAGAAAAAAGGTTCACCCGTAATTTTGTAAGCTATAGGTACCGCAAGTGGGGTCATGATGGCCATTGTACCCCATGATGTACCTGTAGCAAACGATATAATCATTGATATGAAAAAGATGATTGATGGTACAAATGTAAATTTAGCATCTTCCTTAATAAGGGAAACAACATAATCTGCAAGTTTCATATCTTTCGTTACCGTACCAATGGACCAAGCAAGAACAAGAATAGCACATGCAAGTAGCATCAACTTCAAACCATCCAAAAAAGTCTTCATCATTTCGGAGAGACTCATCAATTTAAATATAGCAGCTATTCCCATACCAGTCAAAACCATAGCAAAAGCTCCCCACAATAGTGCTGTTGCAGCATCTGCATTACCAAGTTTGTCAATTAAAGTTGCCCCCCCTTCTTTGGCACCAGTGTGATAAAATCCCCAAAGTGTAACACTAATAAGGGCAAGAATAGGAAGAATAAATGTTAAGATCATAGGTTTAGTTTTAAGAGGTTCACCAAGTTCAAAATCTACATTCAACATTGGAACCGCTCCGTCTCTATAGGTTTTTCCCTCTTTTCTTGCTCTAAGCTCTGCTTTCAACATTGGTCCAAAATCCCATTCGGTAATTGCAATCAAACCAACGAATAGTACAGTAAATATGCAGTAAAAATTAAATGGTATGCTTCCGAAAAATGCTTTTATTGGAGCTATTTCTGTGATATTGGCTGCTTCCATCCCTTTTTGAATCATAGATAATTGATAGGCTATCCAGTCTGATATGAAGAAAGTTGCCACAGGTGCCGAGGTTGAATCAAGAATATAGGATAGTTTTTCTCTGGAGATTTTATGTTCTTCAAATATATCTCTTGTAACATTTCCAACAATAGCTGCATTAATATAATCGTTGAAAAAAACAATAATTCCGAGTAACCAAGCCATTACATTCGCTGTTTTACGTGATTTGATCTTCCTTTTCGCCCAGTTAGAAAGCGCTGTACTACCACCGAGTTTCCAAATGAATGCTATACCGGCTCCCATCAATAGGTTAAAAAGTAATAGTTTAGCATTCCATTCATCTGCCATTGAACCAATAATTTTTTCAAGAGAATATCCCACAGCTGCTACGGGATTAAATGAATTCAAAAGTAATCCGCCTGTGAATATGCCAAGGAACAACGAAAATAGTACATTTTTTGTGATAAAGCTTAACATGATCGCTACAAGTGGTGGTAAAATGGCCCATGCAGTTCCTTCCATTAACCACACCTCCCCAAAAGAATATGCTTTGCTCAAAATCTTGTAACATTATACCATATACATCAGCGAGTAATGCATTTTCGAAAATCTTGTAACATTGAAAACTTATGGTATAATTTTTTATTGATCTAAATATATCAATGAAAGGAGATTTTGTATGCATTATCCACTCCCGAGCTGGGTCTATGAAAGTGTTGTATATCAGATTTTTCCAGACAGATTTGCAATTGGTAATGGCAAAAATGTATATGATAAAGCACATCTTTACACAAAACGTGGTGGAAAGGTTGTAGATTGGAACACTTTACCAAAACATAAGTCGAACATCGAGCATTGTTTTGAGTTTTGGGGAGGAGATTTGTGGGGAATTACTGAAAAACTTGAATATATCAATGACCTTGGTGCTAATTTAATATACACAACACCCATCTTTTTGTCTCCATCAAATCATAAATACGATACGGTTGACTACATGAAAGTTGATCCGCAATTTGGTGGACAAAGAGCTTTTATACATTACTTAAAACGAACGAAAGAGCAAGGTTTTAGAATAATGCTCGATGGTGTTTTTAACCACTTGAGCAAAGAAAACAAGTGGTTTCAAAATGCGCTAAAAGGAAAAAGAAAACATCTAGCAAAGTTCGCAATTTATGAAAATGGATACAGGGCGTGGCACAATGTCCCAGATATGCCAGAGTGGAACTGGGAAGAAACTTCCGTGAGAGAATATCTATTGAGTGTTGTAGAGTATTACTTGAGACTTGGAATAGATGGCTGGAGACTTGATGTTGGTTTCGATGTTGGATATGTTAACAACGCAATTATTACTTCAAGAGCCAAATCTGTGTCAATTGAAAAATATATTGTTACAGAAACGTGGAACTTTCCTTCAAATTGGGAAGTAGTTGACGGTATCATGAATTATCATTTTCGAGAAAGTGTTATTAGTTGGTTAAAAGGAGATCTAGAAAATCTGGGTAGTGCTTTGCAAGATGCATACGAT
>JBCNVJ010000136.1:0-28265 GCA_039630255.1 Fervidobacterium sp.
CCTTCTTTAAATGGTTCCATTGCTTCCAACACTTCTGTTTTTTGAAGGTGCCTTATTTCTACTGCTATGCGTTCTATTAAACCTGCTATAAGAGCAAATGTTGAAAGCATATGGGCTATATAGTCTCTTGAAATAACTTGAGTAGCTACAGGTGTTGGTTTTAACCCAAGTTTTTTCAGAGCTATTTCTTCAATCTCTGGATCTATATTTGCATAATTTCCAACTGCACCACTTAGTTTACCAACAGCTATTTCTTTGCGCACAGCTTTTATTCTATCTATATCTCTTAGAAGTTCTGCATGCCATGACAAGAATTTTAAACCAAATGAAGTAGGTTCAGCATGAACTCCATGGGTTCTTCCTATCGTTGGTAACTCTTTGTATTTTAAGGCTTTTTCGTATAAGGTGTCTTTTAGTCTTTCAGCAGCGTTGATTATAATATCTAAGCATCTGGTAAGTGCAAGAGAGTTTGCTGTGTCAACCACATCAGAAGAAGTTAAACCATAATGAAAAAATCTCGCTTCATCTTTCATATGCTTGGTTACAGATTTTATAAAAGCAATTACATCATGATCAACGGTTTTCTCTATTTCAAGTATATCATCAACATCTATAACTGCTTTTTCTTTGATACTCTGTGTGGTTCCACGGGGAGCAATTCCTTTTTCTTCGTACGCTTCAACAACAGCCAATTCGACCTCGAGCCATCTTTCATATTGAGCTTTCAGTGTCCAAATACTTTTCAAAGGTTCTAAGGCGTATCTTTCTACCACAGTCTCATCCTCCACTTTAAGTGTTAGTCGTTTTCAGTTACATGTTCCACAATTAAATTGTATCCACCGTTTTTCTTACCACGGAGTGCTACTAATTTGGCAGATTTATTAATATTTCCGTGAAAGAATACCATTTTTTGAGTGATTAACCTTTGTTGAGAAAGCTTTTCTAAAAGATAAACAAGTATCTTTGGTGACGATACAAACACGAAAGTCCCTTTGTTTTTTAGCAAATAAAATGCAGCTCTTACAAAATGATCAATTGTTTCAAAATCCGCATTTCTAGATATTTTCCTTATCTCATCAGAGCTATGTTTACCTATATGAAAAGGAAGATTTGAAACAACCATATCGTAACTTTCACTTTTAAAACACTTTCTCACTTCTTTTACATCGAGATTGTAGAAATTTACTTTTCCTTGAAGCTTGTTGAGTTCAATACCTTTGACAGCAAGTTCAAAAAGTTTACTTTGTAATTCAATTCCATCAACGGTAAGATTATACAATTTAGCAATGGAAAACGCAACTATTCCAGTACCACTGCCAAGCTCAATTACTCTTTTTACATCCGTTGTAGGTTTTGAACACCAAACTAAAAAAGCCGACGCATGCGTCGGCTTATGTGATTTTATATCAACGGTTAGTATATCTTTTATTATACTGCTTGAAAAATCGTTTGTATTTCTCATTTACTATCCTCCTACAAAATCAACTAATGATTTTTGAATGGCCATCGCTGCGGATTTAAGTGCTGCTTGAAGGACTGATTGCTGCATTGATAAATCAGTTAAGATTTTTGTCAGATCAGCATCTTGTTCTTTTGAAAGATACTCGGTGTTAAAAAGTTTCAAATCATCTATTCTTGATGACACCATCTCTGCCATTCTTGAAGTTGAGCCAACGCTTGCGAAATGTTCCATTACTGATCTTTCAAGTACGCCAATCTCTTTCAGCGATATCTCAGAAAGTTTTTGCTCATTACCTTCATCTAAGGCTTGAATTGCATCGTCAATAGTCGAAAAAACGGTCTTCCCATTACTTAACGTAAACACATCGTACACTGTTACACCGTAAGTTATGCTGTATCCAAGTACATTTGCTCTTCTTCTAACATTTGCCTCGATGGGTGTTAATATATTTCCATTTTCATCTACGGGTCTTAATTCTGATCTTGCGCCACCAAAGATAAATTCATCTCCTACCCTTGTGTTTGCCACTTCTATTAGGTGTTCTTTCAAAGCTTTCAACTCAGCAGCGATAGCGTTTCTTTCATCTACTGTATTTGTTCCATTTGCACCTCTCACCATTAATTCACGTACTCTGTGGTAAAGCTCAGATAATTCCTGCAAAGTTGTGTCGTAAGATTGAACAAAATTGTTTATATGGTCAACGTTCCTTTTAAATTGTTCAAGTTCCCTCAAACGGCTTGATATGTTCGAAGCACGTGTTGCAATAACTGCATCATCGCTCGGATATTGAACTTCCTTACCTGACGATAGTTTATCATGCATACGAGCAATTCTGTATAAACTTTGTTGTATATTAAACAAAGATCGTTCATTTATCATATTGTTTGTTATACGCATAAACATCCCTCCATTGTTGTTCCTATTATCTTCCAACCAATCCTAGTCTGTCTATAACTCTTGATATCATATCATCAACAGCAGTCATAACACGAGCAGCTGCATTGAATGCTTGTTGATATTTAATCATGTTCGCCATCTCTTCATCAAGAGATACTCCTTTGACACGTTCTCTTTCACCGTCGATCTCTTTTTTCATTAGATCTGTATTACTTTTTATTTTTGTTGCTGTCTCACTCTCTACGCCAAGTTCTGCAACAATGCTACCCAGATATTCGTTAAAAGATTCCAGACCATCGTTAAGTAATTTCTTATTTCTTAGTGCTGAAAGTAGTTCAACAATTTTTGTATTTGCGCGTCCTGACGGTTTGAATACTTTTGCATCCCAGTTAGGATTTTCTTCCGTATAACCAATATCCACGGCCAAAGTTTCTGGGTTGCTCTTAATAGTCGAGTTTACAGTTAATTTTTCAACGAATCTATAAGGTTCCTTTGGAAGCTGCTGATCAATAAAAAGCGCATCAGCTTTTATATACCTAATTCTTTGATCTTCCGGTTTTTCAAACGGATTGATAAAAACAAAGCCTTCATCCCAGTCGTTTGCTGAAATTCCGTCTGGATCAATAAAGCCAAGTGCTGTCCACAATGCCTCTGGGCCTTGTACAACTTTTTTTAACTCAAATCCCAAAGATCTTGATCCTCTCAGCACAAATTTACTGTGTGGCGTAACTTCTGCTATTATTCCCGTATTCGCTTCATTTATTTTATCAGCAAGGTCTCTGATAGTCATCTTTGTCGGATCTATGCGAATCTCCGTTGCACCTATTCTTATAGAAAATGCTTGTGCATGGTTCAGAATATTCTCAAGTGTCTCTTTTCCCGTGTCCAGTGCTTTGTAAGTTTCTATGTGTAAATTTGCTTGTGTAAATAACCCCCCAGAGTCGCTAATTTTCAGCCTCTTTATGTCAAATTCATTTGCTTTGGTTGGTATTATTAGCAACTTATCATCGTGGACATACGCTATTACATGTGAACCAAAGTGAGTATTAAGTTGAGTTGCCAAATCCTCTAAGGTTGTTGTATTTGTTATGATTATATTCTCTTCAGTACTATTAATCGCTATTTTGTACTGACCTGGTTTTGTTTTAAAATCTCTTCTATCCACCGCAAATACGTCAACATTTTTTGTTGCAAAACCCATTGTATTGAACATATTTCCATTAAAATCCAATGCTAATGTATTTCTAAGATTTTGAGATGATTCAAAATACAGTCTGTAGCCACCATCACCATGTGCACTTACCTTTAAGTCAAACCATCTGTCTGTAATATTGTTTAGCGTATTTTGGAAGTCTTCTACATCATCATAGGGATTAACACGTGCTGAGAAAATCTTGTTGATTCCATCGAAAAATACTATAGCACCCTTTTCAATAAAGGGTTTTGTAGTAATATCTGAAATATTAAACCTATCACTCATACCAGATATAAAATTAATAGGTCCGTTCTCTACTCGTTTTGCACCCGCAAGTCTGTAAAGAACAGAATCCTTTATCCTTTCAGCTTCTATATCGTTGAAAAATTTCAGACCTGTGACACTACCATCGCCGTTAAAACCGTCTTGGTGTATTAGATTGAATTCGTCTGTAAGAGAAAGTGCAAATTCATCAAGTCTGTTCATATATTTTACAAGAATATCATCTCTCAAGTCGAATAAGCTCTTTAACTTACCATCATTTATTGAAACTATAGAATTTGCAGCAAATATTTCTTTAAATCCTTTTCCATATGGCCTTTCCAACACACGTAATTCAACAGCATCTTGTCCAGTAAGTACTATCTGATTTCCAAGTCTCAATGTTATTTGTCCAGCTCTATCTTCGTAATAGTAAATATCGGCAAGTTCGGATAATTCGTCAAGAATACGATCTCTTTCATCAAGTAAATCGTTAGGTGTATATCTAAGACTTACCGCTGTTCTCACTTTCGCATTTATGTCTGCGAGCCTTTTAATCATTGCATTTATCTGTTGAGTTCTCTGTGAAATTTCATTATCGATATCGACCCTAAGTTGTTCAAGTCTTGTATAAAGATCTTGAACATGTTGGACTAATTCTTCTGCTCTACTAACAAGTCCGCGTTTTGCTGCAGTGTTTGTTGGATCAGTTATTACTTCTTCGATTCCAGACCAAAAAGAGTCGAATAAATACCTAATTCCTGCTTCAGATGGTTCGGCAAATAATTGTTCAACAAAGTGTAGGTTCGCAGTAATCGTATCCCAGTAATTGTATTTGTTGTTTGTTTGACGGAATTGAATATCCAAGAATGCATCTCTAATTCTTTTGATATCCCTAACGTAAACTCCGGTACCAATTTGTAAAGGTATAGCGGGTTGAGTGAGTGATGTGATAGGAATGGGAGGCATTGTGAGAAGTTCTGGTCTTTGTCTTGAGAAACCAGGTGTATTGGCATTTGCTATGTTATGCGAAACTACATTCATTGCCAATTTACTTGCGTAAACCCCAAGAAGACCAGTGTTTAACATTCCAAATAAACTTATGTCAGGCATCGACTCACTCTCCATTCAGGTAGTGAATTAAAAACTAAATTAGGTGCGTGAGAATATCAGAAATTCAAATAAATTTTTGTATTGTTAAATGAACTCATTATTTGAATCTATCGTACATTGGCAGGCTCTGAATTTGGGAGTAAGTGTTGTGATATAAAGCGTTATTTTTGGAAAAATCGTAAGTTGTGGACTGAACACCATGTGCAAGATTGTTGAGAAACTCAACGTATTGACTATCAAATTCTATAATCTGTCTTATACCATCCATAACTACAGCTAGTTCGTTGAGTTTCTCAACAATCTCAGCTGAGAGAAAGGTAAGTTCAGAACTTTGAGCATCTGGCGCTTCATACCTTTCTATGTACTCTTTTACAGTCGTAACCTGATAATTTCTTAGAATCTTTTCACGCTCTGATTCAACCTTCATCAGCTCTAAGCTTAGTTCTTCTATGTTAACGGCATATTTTGAAAGCATTTGGATATCTTTGTTTACCACAGAAACTTCAAGCCCTTTAAAAGCTTGAATCATACTCTCTAGTATTTTTATTTCGTTTCTTAAATTTTCTTTTATCAAACATCATCCCTCCAATAATTTTTTGGCAAGTTTTTCGACATCAACTTTAAAAGTTCCATTTTCAATAGCTTCTCTTATTTGGTGGATCAATTCTGTTCTAACTTCTGGATAGTTCTTTGCCATTTCGATATACTCAGCTACTTTTTTACCTTCCTCAATTAGCAATGTTTCCTTTGCGACTTCTTCTCCTAATTTTGATTTTTCTACACGCTTGTTTTCCTTTCCTTTAATTTCTGAAATGTTTTGAGCATTCTGCATCTGACCCGCTTTGTTAATCCTATCGATCATACTATCACCACCTTATAAATTTGTTTCAATCAAGAAAGTTGGTTACACATTTCGAATAAAAGATTACAAGTAAAATTTTCGGATCTGTTATAATTATCGGAAAAATCTAATCATTTCTAAGGCTATTTAGCAAAATTGCTTATCGATATTAAACACGTCAGTAATGATACTTTTCGTTTTTTATTATCTTAAAAGCTCTGAACAATTGTTCTAAAAGCAAAATTACGCACATCTCGTGCGTAAATGTCATCCTTGAAAATGAGATTGAAAAGAGTGCATCATTTCTAATAGAATTATCTATCCCAACAGGTCCTCCAACAACAAAAACTATTTCTGAAAAACTATTTATGATATTTTCAATTTTAGCGGCAAACTCTTCACTTGAAAACTCGTTTCCCCACAAGTCAATTAATATGTATTTTCTGCCTTTCAACTTCTTTCTAATATTTTCCGCTTCACGTTTTATGATAACTTTTGGCTCTTGAGTATTAACGTCCCCACCCAAGTCAACAAACGTTATCTGAACGTTTGCAAATCTCTCAAGTTTATCCAAATAATATTCAAGTGCTGGTTGAAGATGCTTAGATATCTTCCCTGGCAAGATTATCTCAACTTTCAAAGAAATTTTCCTCCTATTAAGGTTAAATTATAATACCAATCATACAGGAGTATAAAAGTACACTCCTGCTATTTCGGTTATTTCACCGTTTTCAATAAGATATTCGACGCATTTATTGAAAAGTTGTTCATCGTTGTGAAAAATTAGTTCTTTTATGTAGTTCATTTCCTCTCCAAAGATAAACGTTTGTGATAAAACTCGTTTCACATAGTACGACAATGCAGCAATTTTTAGCGTGTCTAAATCTGTAATAACTTTCGCAGGTGTTGAATAAGATATGTAATCACTATCATCTATGCCTTTTAAACATCCACTTCTTTTTATTGCCTCGACGTAGCTTTTGAACTCACTTGTTGGAATTTTAAACTCACTTTGTAAAAGCTGGTTGAGTGATTTTACTTTTCCGGAAGAAAACGCTTTGTAAGTTTTCTCAACAAATTCTATAAGATGAGGATAAACGATCGGATACTTCTCGAGAATTGTAGAGAAAAATGCCTTTGTTCTATTAACTTCGTATATTCCGTCACGTATCTTTATAACGTTATCACTTAAAAGACTATCAATTGCTGTTTTCACGTCGCTGAGTTCAAAGTTGTTGCTTTTGATAAAATCTGGTAAAGTTGATTCGTTTAGATTTTCGAATATTATAGATTTCAGAATACAGGATTTGATATTTTTTAATCTTTCTGGTTTCTGTACTTTTCTTTCGTATATTATCTGACCAAGCTCGTGAAGAGTGTTTACGCTATACTTACCAGGATTGATATTAAACGATGACAAAAATTTTAAGAGATTTTCTATCGTAAATTCCTTTCCGGAGCGTTTTAAAAATATTTCTACCTCTTGCGCAAGTCTATCTATTGGATCTATCAACTTTTCGTTTTTCACTATATCCTCGTAGGGTATAAACAAATCAACTGCAGACACAAGTTCATAGCTTGCTGATTTTGTTCTTGCAAGGGCTATAACTTTCTTGCCATAGGACTTTAATTTATAAACGAGTGCTGTGAAGTCGGCATCACCGGTAACAAGAAAAAAGGTGTTTATAATGTCGTTGTGGATAGCTGTTTCTATGCAATCTACAGCTAATCTTATATCGTTTCCTTTCTTATTTGGTAAAAACTCTGCTTCGGGGATTTCTATTAGTTCTATACCATAGTTGTATAACACGAACGAAGCCATTCTGTGTTTTGTCCAAGATCCATATGCCTTTCCACCAACTATCCGACCATGTTTCTGAATTTCATTGTAAACAAGTTGGACATCAACAGGTTGATTTTGGAAATCAAAAAATATGAAAATGTTGCTATTAATATTCATCCCCCCTGTAACCTTATTCTTAGATGCTGTTACAAAAGTTATCAGAACACTCCTTTTTATCAATATATTCATAAACTTTTTTGCCAATTGGATTATCAATGCCAGCTAAATAATCAGCAACATGTAGATGAAGACATTTAACTGTTGAAAAATTCTTTATTCCTCCGGTACCAACGGAAGCCAGAGCGTTGAGCCATTTTTTATCCTTTTCAGAAATCAAACTGATCCTTTTGATAATAACTTCCCTATGGGCGTTTTCATATGCTCTTTTTAAATTTTCATCTGAGTTTATCTGTTTTTCTAATTCTTCAATTAGCCCTTTCTCTTCAAGACGGGATATTTGTTTTACGAGGTACGGACATGTTAGGTAGTGTATTGTAGGAAAAGGTACATCGTCTCTGATAGGGTAGCTAAGTATAACTACAGGAAAACCATACGAACATCTATGACAAATAGACAAAACATTTTTAACGTCACGTGAAAGTTGTTTTTTGACAATTTTTAAATCTTTATCACTAATGCGCTCCATTCATCCATCACCATTTTTTCTAAGATGTTATAACTGTAAAACAAATTTGTCTTTGGAAGAATTATACCTGAAAGTATTATTATCCCATCATCTTTAAGGTATCCTTTCACACCTCTTAGCATTTCAACAAGTATTTCTGCAACTATATTCGAAACAATGATGTCAAATTTTCCATCTACTTTTGAGAAAAGATCTGAAAGTCTTACGTCAATTTGAACGGAGTTTTTTTCAGCATTTTCTTTAGCAACATCAACAGCCAAAGGATCATTATCAACTGCCAAAACTCTATTTGCTCCAAGTTTTTTTGCGAGTATGCCTAATATTCCACTACCGCAACCAAGATCGAGTACATCCATACCTGGCTTGAGATACTTTTTCAAAAAAAAGGCCGACATTTTTGTTGTTTGGTGTAACCCTGTTCCGAAGGCTAATCCTTGTGGAATTTTGAGGACTATCTTATCTTTTACATTGGATAAATCATGATCATTTGGATCAACTATAACGTCATCTATCATCTCAAATGGTTCAGTTATAATGTTTTTGAGCCAATCTTCAGGTTTACTTTCTCTAATACCAAGAAATTTTAAACCTATACTTAACAATTGATGTTTCAAATAATTTAGATCCTCTTCATATTGAGAAATAACAGCGAGGAACCTGCCCTCGCTGCTATCTATAAAGTAATAATCATATTCACCGTATAAAACTTCATCGACGATATCTATTTTATCCTCCGAAATTGAGAAAATCCACTCTTTGAAAGACTTATTCAGATATGACCCTCCTCATAACATATGTATTTGTCCTTGGAAGATAGGCAACTGGATCATTTGGCTCTCCGTATTTTCTGATTTCGAAATGGACATGTGGACCTGTGGAAACCCCTGTGTTACCAGAACGTGCTATAAAATCACCTTTTTCCACTGTTAGACCTACGTAAACATTTATCTTCGAAAGATGTCCGTAATATGTTTCGAAATCACCGTGATCGATAATTATGAGGTTGCCGTATCCATTCATCCAACCGGCATATTTTACTACACCACTTCTTGCTGCAAAAACAGGAGTACCAATTGGAACTTCTATATCTACCCCTGTGTGAAATTTATTACTTCCATATACAGGATGTAACCTCCAGCCAAAATCTGACGAAATTCTACCATAAGCAGGCCAAATAAAATCAGCCAGTCTTGTAAATGAAGTACTCACCTTGCCAATAGGTACAAAAACTTCTTTACCTGCAGTTACTTTCGAGCCTATAGATGGATTAACGACTTGTATCTCTTCTGGATCAATAAAAAAATATTTTGCAATTTCTGATAACGTAATTGTCTTGTTTGGTTTATACATTATTCCTGGTATTAATGGAACCTTTATCGAATCTCCTGCTTTCAAGCCTCCAGAAGATAATTTTTGATTCCAATCTATCAACACAGGTATAGGGACTCCAAAACCTTTTGAAATGCTCTGCAAAGTATCCCCCTTTTGTATTTTGTAATCAATATAAAACGAAAAGGACAAAATTACAAGCGTTAGTATCAAGAAAGTAAGAATTCTTCGCAACTCTCCCACCCCTTATTTTATTTGTTACAAAAAATCCTGTTATATTTTACCACAAAAATCTTCTTTGTCAAAACAATCGTCGTTTAACTTGAAAATCAGAGATAAGTTGTCAAAATCGCTATTTTTTCTTTATATACGTCAATAAAGCCAGAATATCAGACGGAGTTACTCCAGATATTCTTGATGCTTGACCTATCGACAAAGGCCTTATTTTTTCAAGCTTTTCACGCGCTTCAGTCGATAAATTTGGGACTTGTGTAAATTTTACGTTAATCAAAGGTAAATTTTCGTATTCTTCGAAAATCTTTATTTGATCGAGCATTGAATTGATATAACCTTCGTATTTTAGCTGTATTTCAATTTGTTCAATCACTTCTGGGTCATCTATCGGTTCTGGATCAAGTTCTTTAATTGAATTATAACTAATTTCAGGTCGTCTTAACAATTTCGAAAGTCTTGTACCTTCACTTAAAGGGGTACTCCCAAGATTTTCAAGGATATTGTTTACTTGACCGGAGTGTGGAACTTTAACGTTCTCGAGTCTTTGCAAATGGTATCTTACATTCTCTTCAAGTTTAACCACTTTTTCATAGAACCATCGCGGGATAAGCCCTATTTTGTATCCGTATTTTGAAAGTCTCAGATGAGCGTTATCATGTCTTAACAATAACCTATATTCGGCACGAGAGGAAAGTAACCTGTATGGTTCGTCTACACCTTTGGTCACTAAATCATCTATTAGTACACCGATATAGCTTTCTGAGCGTTTTGGAACAAATTGATTTTCACCACGTAATTTTAAAGCTGCATTAATACCAGCTATTAAGCCCTGTGCTGCTGCCTCTTCGTAACCACTTGTGCCGTTAATCTGCCCTGCGAAGTAAAGGTTTTCAACTATTTTTGACTCAAGTGTGGGGTAAAGTTGTGTTGGATCTATATAGTCATACTCAACAGCATAAGCAGGTCTGACAATTATAACGTTTTCCAAACCAGGTATTGTGCGAAGCATCTTTATTTGAGCGGCGTATGGCAGACTTGTTGAAAGTCCATTTAAATAATACTCTTGAGTATCCCTACCCTCTGGTTCAACGAAAACTTGGTGACTTTCTCTGTTGAATTTGATAACTTTATCTTCTATTGAGGGACAATATCTTGGGCCTTTGGCTTGGATTAGTTTTACTTCTCCGTAAAGAGGTGAGAAAATCAAATAGTCACGGATTATCTTGTGCGTTTCAGGTACTGTGTGAGTTAACCAACACGGATAATCTTTTGTCAGCAATCTTGGTTCATTAAAATAGGAGAATGCCCTTGGTTTGTCGTCTGTGTCTTGTCTTATCATTTTCGAAAAGTCTATACTTTTTTTCAAGACTCTTGCAGGAGTTCCTGTCTTAAATCGCCCTACATTAAATCCCAACTCTATTAGAGATGCTGTGAGACCTCGAGCTGAGAAATCTCCCATTCGACCAGCTTCCATAGTATCTCTTCCAATAAATATTTTTCCACGCAAAAAAGTCCCAGTTGTGATTATCACCGCTCTGGCAAGGTACTCTATACCAAACGAGTCAACAACACCTTTGATCTTGTTGTTCTCAACCAATAACTTTTCCACAACACCATACCTAAGTAAAAGGTTCTCCTGTTCTTCTAACTTACGCTTCATTGTTCTTGAGTAAGAATATTTATCTATCTGTGCTCTAAGTGCTTGAACAGCTGGTCCTTTACTTGTATTTAACATCCTTACGTTTATCATAGTTTCATCAGTTGTTTTCGCCATTTCACCACCAAGCGCATCTATTTCTCTTACTACAATTCCTTTTGCAGAACCACCTATTGCAGGATTACAAGAAGCCCAGGCAACATTGTCAGGATTTCCAGTTAACAAAAGTGTCCTAAATTCTAGTCTTGCACACGAAAGAGCAGCTTCTATGCCAGCATGTCCACCACCAATTACGATCACATCAAATTTATAATCATCATCGGGTCTTGCAAAAATGCTCATTCATACACCTCCATGTGTATTTAGGACTTCATTTCCGTTTATGTAAACTGCCAATGGTTCCGACTCGAGAGGATTTGAATCAAACAAACAAAAATCTGCCAAATAACCCTCTTTTATTTTTCCAGCTTTTATATCTGCCATCCTTGAGCCTTTTTCGGTGTATAAGTTAATTGCTTCTTGTTTTGAAAAACCCATTTTTAAAGCGTTCTCTATGACATATTTTGGATCGGCGGGTGAGACCGGTGAATCTGTTGAAAATGCTATATCGCATCCTGCTTTGTGCATTTCCAAAAATGGGTACGCCATCTCGTATCTCGCAAATTTAATTATCTCTAAATCTTCAAAATAAAAGTGTGGCTGTACTGAGAGGTAATAGTCTTTTAGTTTTGAAAAATCTTCCTTCTTAAGAAACTGAAGGTGGATAAGTCTGTGTTTTATTTCGAAAGTGCTTGCTTGGTTTTCTTTTAAAATTCTTAATACCTCGTGTAAAGCCTTATCTCCGATTGTGTGTATGTTTAATTGCAATTTGTTTTTTTGGGCAAATAAGATAATATCTTTTATATTATCCGGTATTGTGAAAATACCGTTATGATCAGTTCCTACATAAGGTTCAAACATATATGCGGTCTTACCTCCAAGCGAACCATCGGCGAAAAGCTTTATCCCACCTATTTTGGAAAGATTAAACGTACCAAATTCGTAATCCCAAGGATTAATAGTGCAAAGTTTTTCGAATATCCTTATTTTACTATTGCTCAATAACTCTTTGAGTTTTTTAAAGGAAATACCGTGGAAATCGTCTGAATGAACTTGTGTAACCCCATATTTGAGAAATTCTTGAACACCTTTTTGAAAAGCTATTTCGTAGAAATCATCACCAAAATATTCCCAAATCTTTTCTATCTGTGCTTCGTAAACAAGGTTGTCCGGAAAAGTTAATTGATTTTTTAGATAATTATTAACCCAAGCAACGTGTCCACATTTTCTAAGCAAAGCAACGGGTTTTTGGAGTTTATTTAAAAATTGAAGTGATTGATTATCTGGTAAAACTTCCCATCCACGTGCGATTACGAAATTCTCGTTGCTATTTGCAATATTATTTACATTTTCTTTATTCAAATCATGCGTAAGTAATTTTATCCCTGTTCCTATCACATGCGCGTGAGAATCAACAAATCCAGGTATTACAAATAGACCTGTGGCATCAACCACAGGTCCTGAACCATTGAATTCACTCTTGCTTACAAATTTACCATCTTGGATGTACAAGTCCTTTTTTTGAAAACTCTCACCATTCCAAATCATTCCATTTTTTACAATCAAGGCAAACACCTCTTTAAGCTTAGGAAAATTAAAGTTCTATTTTACGACAATAAACCTGCCAGTTTAACCAATTCCATGTCAAGTTTTTTCTTCTCCTTCAAAACCTCATCAAGTTTAACAGTAACTATTTTACCGCCCTGCAAAGCGGTCATCACATAACTTTCACCTTTCATAAGTGCATCAACGGCGGCAACTCCCATTCTTGAGGCAAGTAGTCTATCAAATGCTGTTGGTGAACCTCCTCTTTGTATGTGTCCAAGTATGGTTATTCTTGTTTCGTATCCAATTCTATGTTCAAGGTGTCTTGCAACGGTGTATGCGCTTGCTGCGCCTTCGGCAACAACAACTATACAGTTTATCTTTCCCCTTTCTCTTTCTTGCAATAACCTATTGCTAAGTTCTTCATAATTGACTGGTACTTCAGGAATAATAACAGCTTCAGCACCTGTAACTAAGCCACTGACAGTAGCTATATATCCAGATGTTCTCCCCATCACTTCTATTATAAACGCACGCTCATGAGAACTTGCAGTATCTTTTCAGTTTTTGTATCGCATCCACGACAGTGTTTAAGCATGTGTCAACTCCAATACTCATGTCCGTCATCGCAATATCATTATCAATAGTTCCAGGAAGGCCGACAACAGGAACTTTTTGTTCTTCTTCAAGGAACATCGCACCGTGCAAACTTCCTTCTCCACCAATAACTACAAGTCCTTCTATACCATGCTTTTTCAAAATATTTGCTGCCTCTGCTCTTGTTTCCTTTCTGACAAATTCAGGGCATCTGCTTGATCTGAGAATTGTACCTCCTTTTTCCATAATTCCACCAACAGAGGCAAAGGTCATTGGTTCGATATCCTCGTCAAGAAGGCCTGCGTAACCTCTCTTGATGCCGTAAACTTCAAGCCCTTGTTTAATACCATACCTAACAACAGCCCTTATAGCGGCATTCATACCAGGGGAATCTCCACCACTTGTCATCACTGCTATCCTTTTCAAATTAAGCGCCTCCTTTGTTTAAATTTGAAATCAGAAATCTGGAATATCATTTTAATCTTTTAGATGTGCACACTTTTCCGTAACTAACTATAATCAGTTTAAAAATTTAGTTCCGAATTTTTGGTTTTTTTTATAATCCAGACAAAGTATACCACAAAATCGAATTATGGTCTACTATCCTGTTTATTTCAACTTTTTTGTACGTTTTGCTTTTGTTTTTCCCTCAGATAGATCATGAGCATTCTTGAGTGCTTGAACAACGTAATAGTTAACAGTTCCTCTGGGGTATTCATAATTTTTATTCATATTACCAGCCGGTCTATCTGTCATTAATTCTATAGCCTCATCGACCTCGTCGACTGTCCATATATGAAACTTACCTTCTTTTATGGCGTCAAGAATTTCATCGCTGAGCACAAGATTTCTAACATTTGCTCTCGGGATTATAACACCCTGTACCCCCGTTAATCCTTTTAATTTGCATATTCTGTAGAATCCTTCAACCTTTTCTGTAACCCCACCAACTGGTTGAACATGACCGTGTTGGTTTATTGATCCAGTTACTGCAATATTTTGTTTCAATGGAATCTTGGATATTGCTGAGATTATTGCAAGCACTTCAGCCAAAGATGCACTATCACCTTCCACATATCCATAAACTTGCTCAAATGAAATGGAAACACCGATTGAAAATGGTACCTTTCGCGCGTATTTGCTCCCAAGATAACCTGTTAATATCATAACCGCTTTGCTGTGTATTTGTCCACTTAAGTCGGCTTCTCGTTGAATATCAAGAATCCCTGCATTTCCTATGTATGTTTTTGCCGTTATTCTAACAGGTAAACCGAACTCGTAATCACCAAAATTTACCACTGTCAAGCCGTTAACCTGACCTACAACTTTTCCCGTAACATCAATCATTAGATCTTCTTTCTTAAACATTTCGTCGTATTTTTCAACTACAAGTTTTATCCTTTCCTCACGTTCTTTCAACGCCTTTAGAACATCTTCTGAAGCTATATATTTACTATCTCGCTTTTTTGCAAAGAAATTGGCTTCTTCAATCAAATCTATTATAGCCCCCAGTCTCATTGAGAGTTTTGTCCTATCACCTGATAATCTTGTTGAGTACCACACGATACGCTCAAGTGCATCTTTTCTTACAGGCATTATCTCTTTTTCTTTAACATAATCGGCAACAAATGAAAGAAGATCTTTAACATTTTCAACAGTTGCGTCTATTTCCCAGTCAAGTTCTACTTTTACCTTGAAAAGTTTTTCAAAATCAGGATCGTATTCGTATAGAATTTCATATATTTCCGGTGTACCAACGAGAATGACTTTAAGTTTTAGTGGTACTGGGTCTGTTTTTAGAGATGCTATAACAGAGTAACCGTACGCAGATTCAACATTTTCGATCTCTATTTGTTTGGCAAAAAGTACTTTCTTCAATCTATCCCACACAAATGGGTGAATAAGTAACTCACGTGCATCTATTATCAAGTAACCACCATTTGCAGCGTGCAAAACCCCAGGTTTTATGAGTGTAAAATCTGTGTACAACATCCCTTCTCGCTCTATGTATTCTATCTTTCCAAAAAGATTATGGTACGTTGGCGTATCCTCAAAGACAACAGGAGCTGCATTGAGCGATGAATTATCGACAATTAAGTTTACACTGTATGCTTTTTTAAAATAATATTCCAATTCTTGCACCTTTTTCGTAGAGCTTACTTTTTCAATAATATCTTCTTTGATTCTGTGAACATACTCTTTCACATCACTGTACGGATATTTTTGCTCAATTATTGAAAAAAATTCTTCAGTTGCAAAAAGAAGAGCGTAACGATTCAAGTCTCTTATCCTTTCTTTGTATACTGCCTCAAGCTTTCTTACGTTTTCTACAGCTGCTTCGATCAGCAAAACAACTTTTTTCTCATTTTCCTCGTAATACTGTTTCTCTTCGCTACTTAGCTTGGAAAATTCATCTTCAGAGATGACCTTACCATCCTTCATGGGATAATAATTAACTCCTGTGGATGTTAACTTTATTAGAAATCCTAAACTTGAAGCTTTTTCAATGAGTTCTTTTGTATATTTTTCTTGTTCTTTTTCAAATTCATTGTCTATTTCTCTTCTTCTCGTTTTATAGTCTTCACCTTCAAACAGTTTAACTATCCTTTCGGTAAGATTATCAACCAACTTTTCCATATCCTTCTTTAAATCTATTCCTTTCCCAGCTGGTAAAAATATTGCCTTTGCTCTCATCGGATTTTCAAAATCCATTACATATGCTACATCGGGTGGAACTGGTTTCTTTTGAGCATACTCACTGACAAAATACTTAACAAAAGTTTTTCTCCCGATACCGGATGGTCCAACTATGAATATATTGTATCCATCACGTTCCATATCAAGACCAAACAGCAGAGCTTTAATTGCACGTTCCCGTCCAATGAACGATTGGACATATGTTATATCTTCAGTTGAATTAATATTCCCCAACATACTGCCGTCTACAATTAGTTCTTCAAATCTAACCTTTCTCAAAGGCATATATTTCAACTCCCTTCTCAACAAATGAGAACTTACCTTCTTCATTGACTGAAAAATAAGTACTTCCGGAACCAGTGAGTGCCGCAGGATAATGCTTTCTTAACTCTTTTATCTTTTCAAAAACAACCTTGGGTATAACTTTTTCAAATATGTTATAACTTCCGTTTTTTATCATTTCAAAATCATTCAGACGATATGCTTCATACAATTGTGTTGATTTCATAGGTGCTTTTCCAAACCATTCGGGTTTTAATTTTTCATAAGCTTGTTTTGTTGAAACTGAAAAGTTTGGAAAATATAAATTCACTCGAAAATTTCGCAGCGGTTCAACTGACTTTATAATCTCTCCTCGACCATTTACAATCGCACTACCGCCATGAATAAAAAAAAGTACATCACTACCAACCATAGCAGCGATATTTTCCGTATCGTTTTTATCCAAAATCCCGGTTTTCTCGAGTGCAACTATAAACCCAGCAGCATTACTACTTCCTCCACCAAGCCCTCCACCTATTGGTATGTTTTTTTTCAATTTTACAAAGACGTCTTTTTTCGAAAAACACACCTTTTTCCAAGCTTTTTCAATTATATTGTCTTCAATTTGAACATTTGATTCAATAAAAATCCTGCCAGTTCCGTCGACAAATAACACTTCCATTTCATCAAAGAGCGAAATATTTTGAAAAAGTGAATCTATATCGTGATATCCGTCTGGCCTTTTATTCAGAACATCTAAGCATAGATTCAATTTTGCATACGTTCTAAGTACAATGCGACAACTTTTGCCCATCCTTCCATCTCCCCGAGGTAATCTAACAGCTTATTGGAACGAATTTCCAAAAAATTCTCAGGTTCCGCAAGTCCATAATATTTAACATGAGCAATGTATAAAACCCCAACATGTACGCGACTAACTGGATTTTCTAACTCATTTATCAAACCTATATATTCCAAACTGTTGACTTCCACATTAACCTCTTCTTTGAGTTCTCTCCACAAACCTTTTTCAAAACACTCAACTGGATCTTCGGAATCTTCGATGTTCAAATGTCCTCCTACGCCAAGTGTGATCATATTGTGTAATCTTTTCTCAGTTTGATTTGAAGTTCGTTTGAAAAATATATAATCATTGTTTTCTTTTAAAACTATGTAAGGAATCACTTGACGGATTGATTCATCATACTCTGCAACAGCTCTTTCAATGAAAAAACCATTTTTAAGAACGTTAAAAAACATATCCTGTGGTACAAGTACTACACCGGTTTTACCGTTACAAACATTTTCAACACTTTCTGATTTAATAACAAGTACTTTTTCATTAAAAAATTCCATTTTGATAACCCCCATAGCATATTTGTTAATATTCTACCATATCAAATAATATGAGTTCTTTGGCTATATCTTTATCAATTTTACTGGCTATTAACCCTATAGCGGCAAATATGTAATGTTTATCTCTGAAGAATTTTACATCTTCTGATGGAAGAAGTTCCATTGGATGTAATTTGGATAAATGTCTCACACTTTCAATAACTTCCTTTCCGTATTTAGATCTTGAAAGAAACCCACCTGTACCTATTATACATCTAACTGCTGTTAAATCCTTTCCCTCAGCTATGGTCTTTCTACCAGTAGGTGTATAAAGGTGTTTTTTACTTCCGGCATGTCTTCTGATACTTTGCTGCACACAAAAGGTTGCCAACTTGCTTATAAAGTATTCATCTCTATCGGATTGAGGATAAGGACTAATTCTTTTGACTAACTCATCGTAATCTTCAAACTGTTTTCTCAAGCTATCTTCTCCCATCATTTCTATAACATTGTGTGCATTTACATATAAACCAAGATCACCTTCAACTGTACGTTTTGCAAAAGGCTCTGGAGAGATCAACATCTCTTGAATTTCTGGTGTTCCATCGGTCACAGAATCAACATCGGTTGTTGCACCACCTATATCTATTGTGAGGCAATCACCATAATGTTCATAAACAAGCTCTGTTGCTTTCATAACAGCTGCTGGAGTTGGGATAATTTCATAATCAACCATACCTTTTATCTTCTCCATACCAGGGGCTTTAACAATATGTTCAGCAAACACCTCTTTTATAACATTCCTTGTAGGTTCTACATTCAAATAATCGATTCTTGGATAAACATTCTCGGTCATGTAAACCTTTTTCCCAACACTTGTTAATATATACTCAACATGCTCTGCTGCTGCTATGTTACCAGCATATATTATAGGAACATCAAGCTCAAGTTTCGCAAGCATCTTTGCATTGTGCAAAACAGTTTCTGTTTCACCGTAATCTACCCCACCAGCAAGCAAGATCAACTTTGGTTGTATTGAAAGTATCTTTTTAAGGTGAAAATCATCCATCTTTCCAGCTGTAACATATTTAATCACGGCACCAGCACCAAGAGCAGCTTCCTTTGCCGCTCTAACAGTCATATCATAAACAAGACCATGAACAGTCATTTTCAATCCACCGGCTGCACTACTTGTAGCGCCAAATTTCTCCCAATTAAGCTTTTGTCCAAGCATGTTCTCCATCTTTCTCAAAGCCATATCAATACCTATTGTTACATCTCCTTCATTAACAGTTGTCCAATGTTCGCTTTGTGCTATAACCTTTGGTTTCATACCAAAGTGAAAAGCTGTTAAAACTGTTGTTGTTGAACCAATTTCAGCAAAGAGTAAATCAATTCTCACAAACAGTTCACGCTCCTTTCTTTTTAATAAGAAAGTTTTTGTAAGATAATTATACACCTTTTTCTAATCTTAAGAAAACTGCTTAGCGTTGTTGAAAACAATATTTTTTAGATGGTATAACAAATCGTGTTTGAAAATTTATGAAAAACTAAGAAAACGAAAGAATTTTATTTCAACCGCTAATTTATTTCTTTCTGAAAGAAATATTTTGAATTTCGTTGTATTTAAGTTTCACAGGACTTGTATGGTATATTTAGTCAGCGAGTGGAGAAGTATTCCACACTAAAAAAGGGGAGGTAGTAGCATGAAAAGATTTTTGCTTGTAAGTGCTTTTGCTATCTTGATACTTGCGGCGATTTTGAGCTTCGCAGTTGATGTAGGGATTGTTCTTCCAACGAATGTTGAACCAAGATGGTTGCAAGATGAAGCAAGATTTAGAGAACTTTTGAAAAACACCAAGTACTCGGTAGAGATTCTTTACAGCCAGGGATCACCAGCAACTGAAAGACAAAACGTTGAAGCGCTTATTTCAAAAGGTATGAAAGTACTCATTATATGTCCACACGATGCCGTTGCAGCAGCAGCTTCCGCAGAACTTGCAAAGAAAAATGGCGTATTTGTAATTTCTTATGACAGGCTTATTATGAACACAGATGCTGTTGACTATTACGTTACATTCGATAGCGTTGAAGTTGGAAGACAGATGGGAAGATTCCTTGTTAGCAAAGTTAAACCAGGTACAAAGAATAATCCACTTTATCTTTACGCAGGTGCACTTTCTGATAACAATTCCTTCTTATTTTTCCAAGGTGCTTGGGAAATTCTCCAGCCAGAGATAGCAAAGGGTACGTTTAGAATCATAAATTCTACTGAAGCTGAGAAAGTCAAAAGCAAGAAGGAACTTACAAGAGACGAAATGGCAAGAATAATTGGTCAAGTTACAACAAACTGGGATTTCAACGTTGCAAAGAAAAAAGCAGAAGATGATCTTACAAAAGCGAAGGCAACAGATAAAGGCACTGTCTATATTCTTGCACCAAATGACGGTACAGCTAGAGCTATAGCGGATGCTTTCAAAGCAGATAAAGCTGTTAAAGAATATTTTGTCACAGGTCAAGATGCAGAAAAGGCTTCTGTGCAGTATATCATTGACGGTAAACAATCGATGACCGTCTTCAAAGATACAAGAGTACTTGCAAGAGACGCCATTAATCTTGCTCAACAACTTCTAGAAGGGAAAAAGCCAACCGCGACAGCAACTTATGATAATGGAAAGAAAAAGGTTCCAGCTATTCAATCAGAAATAGTTACTGTTACAAAAGAAAACGTTAAGAAAATGCTGATTGAGTCTGGCTATTATAAAGAATCAGATTTCAAGTGGTAAGTAAATAATCCCTCTCAAAATTTTAAGAAAATCCATAGTAAGGTGGCGTGAGAAATCGCCACCTTACTATTAGAAAATTATTTCAAGGGAAATTTTAAGAAAGGTGGTGCTAAAATGAGCGAGTACATCTTGGAAATGAGAGGAATAACAAAAGAGTTTCCTGGTGTTAGAGCTCTTGATAATGTGGATTTGAAAGTTAGACGTGGTGAAATTCATTGTTTAGTAGGAGAAAATGGTTCTGGGAAGTCAACATTGATGAAAATTTTAAGTGGGTTTTATCCGTACGGAGATTATAAAGGGGAAATTATATTTGAAGGACAAGTCCAGAAATTCCGACATATCCACGATAGTGAGAAAATAGGAATAGTAACTATTTACCAGGAACTTGCGCTTATACCAGAATTGACTGTTTATGAGAACATCTTTTTAGGTCATGAGATAAAAAGTGGTAAATTTATTGATTGGAATAAAACGATAAAGATGGCAAAGGAGGTTCTTCAAAAAATAAAACCAGATCTTGACACTTCAAGAAAGGTAAAAGATCTTGGTGTTGGACATCAACAGATCGTTGAAATAGCCAAAGCATTAAGTAAAAATGTCAAATTGTTAATCCTTGATGAGCCAACTTCTTCATTGAATGAAAATGATAGCGAGAATTTACTTAGAATAATAAGAGATTTGAAAAACCACGGAATTACGTCCATATTAATCTCTCACAAACTAAGAGAGGTTGTAGAAGTAGCTGATTCGATAACCATATTAAGAGATGGTAAGATGGTTGCACGACTTGATAAAAAAGAGGAATTTAATGAAAACAACATAATTAAATACATGGTTGGTAGAGAGATAGAAGATATATATCCAAAGAGGAAGAAACGAGAATTTGGAGAGAAGATTTTTGAGGTGAAAAACTGGAAAGCTTTCGACAAAAAGCTTGACAGATACGTTGTAAAAAATGCTAATATGTATGTGAGAAAGGGTGAGATCGTTGGTATAGCAGGTCTTATGGGAGCAGGTAGAACAGAGTTTGCTTTAAGTCTTTTTGGAAACACAAAAGATTACATAGTCGAGGGAGAAATGATGTTTGACGGGAAAAAAGGACGCTTTTCGAATCCTTCGGAGGCTATTAAAGCAGGGTTCGCGTACCTTTCAGAAGATAGAAAAGGAAATGGTTTGATACTTGATTTTGACGTTAAGACAAATATTACCATAACTGGTTTAAAGAAGTTAGTTAAAGGTTTTTTTGTAGATAGAAATGAAGAAATAGTAGTTGCTAATAATTTTAAAGAGTCACTCAAGATAAAGACACCAACTATAGAACAGAAAGTAGTTAATCTCAGTGGTGGAAATCAACAAAAAGTTGCAATAGCAAAGTGGCTTTTTGTTAAGCCAAAACTTTTGATCCTTGATGAACCAACAAGGGGTATAGATGTTGGTGCAAAATATGAGATATATACATTAATGAATAAGTTGGTTGAAGAAGAAGGGATGAGTATTATCATGATATCTTCAGAACTTCCAGAAGTGCTTGGAATGAGTGACAGAATTTACGTAATGTCTGGTGGAAAAATTGTCGGTGAACTGAGTAAAGAAGAAGCAACTCAAGAAAAAATAATGGCAATGGCAGTTGATTATTAATCTATAGAATTAATGATAATATTATAAAGGAGGAAAGCTTATGAACTTTTTTCAGGAATTATGGGGTATTTTGAGGAAGAACATCCGTGATTATGGTATGTACATTGCACTTGGAGTTATTATGCTTATATTTACTATCCTCACAAACGGGTTGTTTTTCTCTTCCAGAAATATTAGCAACTTGTTCAATCAAATGGGTTATATAGCAGTTTTGGCTGTTGGAATGACACTTGTTATAGTTATTAGGCACATAGATTTATCCGTTGGGTTTATGGCAGGTTTTCTCGGTGCTATTGCTGCACGATTACTAAGGGAAGGTTTTCCGGTTGTACCAACAATAATTTTGGTTATCGTTCTTGGTACGATATTCGGACTTGTCAATGGTTTTTGGGTGGCTCAAGTTGGTCTTCCTGCGTTTGTTGCAACGTTGGCAGGGATGTTGATATTCAGGGGAGCTCTTTTACTTTTTACTCAAGCAACGGGAACTATAATTGTAATGAACGATAATTTCAATGCAATAGGAAACGGATATATACCGGATATTATTCGACACGGAAATGTTCATGTTTTGACTCTGATCATAGGTTTTTTTGCGATTGCGTTTTATATTTTTTCTGAAATTCGTACAAGAAACAACAAACTTAGGTACAATTTCGAAGTTCTTTCGTTAAGAATGTTTGTACTAAAGCTTGTTTTCGTTAGCTCAATAATCATGTATGTTTTTTGGACTCTTGCAAATTACAATGGTTTGTCTTGGACATTGATTATTACTTTGGTAGTAACCTTTGTTTATCATATTTTAACTACCAAGACTGCTCTTGGAAGACATATTTATGCGGTAGGTGGGAATCCTGAAGCAGCAAGATTAAGTGGTATAGATGTTAAGAAGATTACTTTGTTTGTATTTGGTTCTATGGGGTTTTTGACAGCGATTTCTGGGATTCTTTATACATCGAGGTTACAGTCTGCAACGCCTGATGCTGGAACATTATTCGAACTTGATGCAATAGCAGCTGCATATGTTGGAGGTGTTTCTGCTGCAGGCGGTGTCGGTAAGGTAACTAATTCATTGATAGGTGCACTTGTTATGGCATCATTGATCAATGGTATGAATTTGCTTGGCGTAGGCATATCTTTGCAATATATAATAAGAGGGGGCGTATTGATAGCAGCAGTTGTCTTTGATATAAAAACAAGAAGTAAAATAAGTTAATCAGTTGATTTTTGGGAGGAAGATGAGTTGAAAAAAATTCTCCATTCTACAATGAAGGAAAACAACTATGCACTGATACTAAGAACTATAATGCACAACAAATCTATAGAAAGAGTAAATTTAGTCAGGCAAACAGGTTTATCGCCAAGTACTGTGACAAGATGCGTCTCTCAACTTGTTCAAAGCAAAGTTATATTGGAGACAGGTCCATCTGAACAGGGTGGAGTCGGAAGAAAAGCTATAAATCTCGAAGTTAATCCAGAAATATTGAACGTTTTGCTAATTGACATAGGTGCAGAAAAAACAAATTATGCCTTAGGAAAGGCAAATGGCAATATGATTAAGCTTGAGTCTACAAGAACTCCTGACGAGTTTGAGGAAATTATTGGAGATATACTCTCAATAATAAAAATTTATAACAATATTAGCGTAGTGGCGTTTTCAATACCAGGAATGGTTGATACTGATAATGATACAATACTCTTTGTACCAAGTAAAGGTTGGAAGAATATAAGGATAGAAATTCCAGGTAAGGTTGTTTACGCTGATAATGAAGCTAACTTGGGAATGATAGCTGAAGCATTTCAACATGAAGAAATAAGAAAATCAAAATGTTCTGTTTTTGTAACAGTGAGAGAGGGTGTTGGAACAGGTTTATGGATAAATGGTGAAATCTTTAGAGGACCTTCGTTTACTGCAGGTGAATTCGGGCATACGATATTTGATTTAAGCAGTAATTTGAGGTGTCACTGTGGAAACGTTGGATGTCTTGAAGAATATGTGTCTATATCTTCGTTTTTTGGAAAAAGCAACAAAGATTGGAAAAAACATCTCAACAAACTTTACAATTCTAATGATGAAAGAATAGAAAACTACATTGAGTTATTGACGAAAGCATTAACAAACATTGTAAATGCTTTGAATCCGGAGTATCTTATAATTGGAGGAGAATTGTCCGGTTTAGTTGAAGAATTCTATAAATATGTTGAAAAAAAGTTGAAAGAAAAGGTACTTGAACATTCAAGAAGCATTCTAAAGATTTTGCCATCAACATTTACCCATGATACTTATCTGTACGGTGCATTATATGCGGTATTAGAAGAGTACTTTATTCCAGAAACCATTCAGCGGCTATAAATAAAAGTGGGCAGTTTAAACTGCCCACTTTGTTTTTCCTAAGGTTAGAATTTAACATTTGGTACTTGTTCTGCTTCTGGCTTGGCTTCGAAATATTGTTTTTCAACAAACCTATTACCTGCTATGAAAAAGTAAGGAAATCTTTTGATAAGAGTATTATACTCTCTCACAGCATCGTTATAATCTTTTCGCGCAACTGCTATTCTATTTTCCGTACCTGCCAATTCGTCCATAAGTTGTCTAAAATTTGCATCAGATTTTAGCGTTGGATAATTTTCAACTACAACAAGCAGTCGTGAAAGTACACCAGAAAGCTCTTGATTTGCAGTAGCTTGTTCTTGAGGTGTTTGTGCTCCTGCAAGTTTTGCTCGTGCGTTTGCAAGTGCTTCAAATATTTCGCGTTCTTGGGCAGCATAACCTTTTACTGTTTCAACAAGATTCGGGATCAAATCCGCTCTACGTTGCAGCTGATTTTGTATCTGACTATAACTTGCCTGAACTTTTTGTTCGAGTTCCACCATCTTGTTGTAAGCTCCTATTATCCAAAAAACAGTTATCAAAACAATTACCAGAACTACTAAAATAACTAAGGTCGATTTTTTCAACCAAAACACCCCCTCGTTTTTAAGCTCAGATTAATCGTATTTCATTTCTATATAATTGTTTGATGCATTCCATAACATGTATTCATTTATCCCAAGATCTTCGAGTGCTTTTATTTGTTTTCTAATCTCCTCTTCACCATACTTTATATGCCCTTTTACCCAAGTCGCGGTAAAGGACTGTATCCATGGCCTGATGCGTGCTGGTGAATGTAGATACTTATTTCTTACTACACCATCAAGTACAGAATTGTACACCGTTTCATAAGGGTATGCGTCTGGAACAGGCAAATTGAAGCACCCATTTGCATAATGACTTGGATAAACCATTGGACACACATAGTCAATTACACTGGAGATCATTTCCCAATGTTGCCCAATCCCAAGGTCGTCTATAACCGAAGAAACAAGTCCGAATATATCAGCTGTTAGAGGTACTCCATATGGTTCCAATTCTTGTTTTGAACGAAGAAGGAATTTGTAAATTGCCTCTGCCATTGTCTCGTTATCCTTTTGCCTTAAGTTAACTCTATCTTTCACGGTTTTTGTAAGTTCTGGAAACCTTACATAGTCGTATTGTATTTCATCAAAACCAACTTCTATTGCCTCTTTCGCAATTTCTATATTGTACTGCCATAACTCCCTATCGTATGCTGATGCCCAAGGGACTTTGTACACTCCCATGTAAGGTTCTCCTGTGTCTTTAAATACTATGGCTCTGTCCAAATGTGTTGTTGCATACGTTGGATCTTTAAAACACACTATTCGTGCGATAAGGTATATACCTTGAGCTTTTAAATTACTTAATATCTCTCTAATTTCTTGTTTTGTGTAAGCTGAAAACTTACTTGCGTTTGGAGAATATTTAATACTTACATCCGACTGGAACAAAATCATTCCGTCATCATCTTTAACATCTATTACAAAAGCGTTTAGATTATTCCTTTTAAGAAACTCAACGTAAAATTTCAATTTATTCTTATTGGACGCTGTAGATCTTGAAAGATATATGCCTCGCACATTTTGAACCTTAGCTGCAAATTTTTTTCTTGGTTGTAAAGAGATACTTTTTGGATTTGAAGTCACATATTTTGCAACAGGAGTAATATGCGAACTTTTAATCCAACCTTGCTTTGGATTTTCAAGCTCTTTCTTATCATAGTAAATTACGTAAGAGTATTTTTCCCCTTCGAGTTCCTTTTCTTCAACAATTTTGACGAATGTGCCATATCTAACTTTTCCGACAACGGTTTTTGTCTCTAAGGAATCAAAAAGAAAAACCCCGCCCGTACTTACAAAAGCATATTCATCTATCGAGTTAATCTTTGGATTTGATTTTTCAAATTTTTCTTGGGATAACTCTTCAAAACTTTGGTGAGGACTTGTTAATGTTGGGTCTTTGGTTAGTAAAATTAAACTTTCTGAAGTTTTAATTGGCTCTTCAGAAGCTGATTTAGGATTTTTTAATGTAATATCTGTGTTATCGATACTATTTGGCGAATGTTGTGAGTCTTTTGAGTTAATTGCTGATTCTTTCTGGATCTTATCTTTTACACTTGTTTTTGGATTTTCATAACTTGAAGAGGTTGGAGTATTGGTAGCATTAACATGTGTACCTAAGTGTTCCATCTCGCTGTCTAAAATTTCTAAGTATTCTTGATTTGTACTGGATGATTCTTTTTGAGGCTCTTGGGCAACTGTCAACGTCTTTGTGGCTTCCACTGTTGTTGGTGTTGCTCCAACGGTCTTTTCTGAAATAGTCTGCTGTTTTGATAAGTCGAGACTTTTTTTTGCAAACACCTTCTCTGACCATGAAATGAAGAAAATATAAGTAAATAACAAGGCACTTATAATTACGGATATCAAAAACATCTTTAAAGCCACTTTACTAAGTTTTTCAGAATTCATACGTTTCCAAGTTAACTTACCCTGCTGGCTCAGTTTGTAGATTTTGTTTAAGAATGCGTACCGCTTTTGTTCTTTCTTTTTGTTGAATTTTTCCCCACGATCCATCCTCAAAATCGCTCCCTTCTAAGTTTTATTTTTTAAATTTGCGTAGATATTATACCATTATACTCTTTTTTCGTGAAGCCAACAAGAAATTCAAAATACTTATTGACTTTTCATTCCAAAGGGTGTATAATGAATCAACCGCTATAAATAGCGGTAAGAAATTGAGATTTTAGGAGGCGTTGTTACATGAAAGGTACAGTTAAGTGGTTCGATGCAAAGAAAGGCTATGGTTTTATTACGAAAGAAGATGGGGAAGACATCTTCGTTCACTATAGTGCTATTCAAGCTGAGGGTTACAAAACATTGAAGGAAGGCGACAAGGTAGAGTTTGATGTTCAAAACGGTCAGAAAGGTCCTCAAGCAGCCAATGTCAAGGTTATAAAGTAGACTTTCAGGATGAAAATAAGCCCCCTTGTAAAGGGGGCTTCGTTTTTTACTCGCTCGAGTCCGACTTTCCAGAACTCTTATTGTCAGTTACGTAAAATCCACTGCCTTTGAAAACTATACCAACCCTGCCAATTGAACGATTCATCAAATTTCCACACTTGCTACAACTTATCGACGGGTTATCGTTTAGGTTGTGAAGGTGAACCTCTTCGTTTCCACACTCTGAGCAAGTGTATCTGTAAATTGGCATGTTTTTCACCTCCCAAAGAGTGTTTAGATTTATCTTTCTATCTAATTATTATACTACATACGATTGGTATTTCAAGTAACTTCAAAATTTCTTGTAAGTTAACCTTTCTCTGCGCCTTCTAATGTTGATTTCATAACATGCTTGTCTGATTTTTGCCATGAGATTTTGAAATATAAAGTGCATCGTCAACTCTTCTCAGAAATGTCTCGATTGTATCATCTCCTCTT
>JBCNVJ010000137.1:0-10178 GCA_039630255.1 Fervidobacterium sp.
TATTTGTAGCCATTCCAACAGCAATTCCACTTGCACCGTTTAAAAGCAAATTTGGAACTTTTGCGGGAAGTACTTCAGGTTCTTCCAAGCTACCGTCGAAATTATAAAGCATCCTAACGGTTTGCTTATCGATGTCTTCTATCATTTCTTCGGCTATTTTGTGTGACCTTGCTTCTGTGTATCGCATCGCTGCCGGTGGATCTCTGTCTATTGAACCAAAGTTCCCTTGTCCCTCAACAAGAGGGTACCTCATAGACCAAGGCTGTGCCATACGCACCAAAGCCTCATATATTGAGGCATCACCATGTGGATGATACTTACCCATAACTTCTCCGACGATACGTGCAGACTTTTTGAATGGTTTGTTATGCGAAAGTCCTAGTTCGTACATTGAATATATTATTCTTCTTTGAACAGGCTTTAAACCATCTCTTACATCGGGTATTGCACGTCCAATAATAACACTCATTGAGTAGCTCAAATAAGATTTTACAAGCTCTTCTTCAAGAATTCTTTCAAGAATGTTGTTTTCATTACCTTGCTGCTTTATTTCTTCCAAGTTTGTAAACCTCCCGCTAGTGATAATAAATTTCAAACAGAAAGTTTTGTTTTGTATACGACATAACTCAGCAACTACGTATGAGAAAATTTCTTAAATTTAAAAATCAATTTGAAAATTTAGGAAATTTTTGCACCTGGTTCTATATCAGATGAAACTGTTAAAAGTGTGAGTTTATTATCCTTTTTTGCCGCAAGTAACATGCCTTTTGATTCAAGTCCCATTAGTTTTGCAGGCTTCAAATTTGCTACAACCACTATTAACCTATTTATAAGTTCTTCTGGTGTATAATGTTGAGCAATTCCAGCAACAATTTGTCTCTGCCCAAGTTCCCCAAGATCTATTTGTAGTTTCAATAGTTTTTCGGATTTTTCTACCTTTTCAGCTTGTATTACTCTCGCTACTCTTAAATCGATTTTCTTAAATGTATCTATGTCTATTAACTCTTCCATTGTTACGACATTTTCTATCTGCTTTTTTTCCATATTTTTTCCCTCCTGTTTTACAGTCTTTTCTTCTTTCGCTTCAAATTTCTTGAACAAAGGTTCCCCATGAAGGACTGTTTTGCCTTTTAGAAGATCCCATTCTTCGAGAAAATCTTTGTTAAAACCTTCGATGACAGATAGCCTCCTGTATACTTCTTTAGATGATTCAGGCATTACAGGAGATATGAGTGTAGCCACTTTTAATATGTTCTCTGTAACTATCGTTAACACTGTGCCAAGTCTTTCCTTTTTTCCTTCCTTAGCAAGAATCCAAGGCTTTGTATCGTCAAAATATTTATTAAGCGATGAAATAAACTGCCACAAGATATCTAAGGCTTCTGTTATTTTATAGTTATCCATCAGTTCAATAAATTTATTTTTTACGTTTTCGTACTCGTCAAGCAGTGATTTATCAATGTCATCGAGTTGTCCAATTCCTGGAATTTTTGAATCGAAGTGCTTCTGAATCATTGCAAGAGTCCTATGCAGTAAGTTTCCGTAATCGTTTGCAAGGTCAGAGTTTAACCGTTTTATTAAGTTTTCCTCCGAAAAGTCACCATCTTTACCGAAAACTATGTCACGAACTAAATAATATCTAACAACATCATTTCCATATTTCTTCACATATTCTCTGGGGTCAATAGCATTACCGAGAGACTTACTGATTTTTTGACCATTAACTGTGAGCCAACCATGCGCAAAGATTTTTTTTGGAAGTGGCAATCCAACAGACATTAACATTGCTGGCCATATAAGACTGTGAAATCTGTTTATTTCCTTGCCAATTAAATGCACATCTGCTGGCCACCATTTGTTAAATTTATCTTTGTCATCAGGATAACCAATAGCAGAAACGTAGTTTATTAGAGCATCGACCCAGACGTATATCACATGTTCAGGATCTTCAGGCATAGGTATTCCCCACTTCAGTGTCGTTCTTGTAATGGAAAGATCTTTCAGTCCAATCTCAAGGATTCTTAACATTTCGTTTCTTCTAAAATCAGGTTCAACAAACTCTGGATTTTCCTTAAAATGTTTAAGCAATGGTTCATTGTATTTGGAAAGTCTGAAAAAATAGTTTTCCTCTTTTATAAGCTGGACATCTCTTTTGCATGAAGGACATAAGTTGTGGCCATGTTCGTCATGTTCAAGTTCTTCCTCGTTCCAGTAAGTTTCGCAAGGCACGCAATACCAACCTTCGTAAGTTCCTTTGTAAACGTCTCCATTTTCCTTCATTTTGTTTACAAAATATTGGACGGTTTTCATATGCGATTCATCTGTTGTTCGAATAAAATAATCGTTTGTTATTCTGAGATCTTTCCAGAGTTCTTTAAACTTTTCTGCTAAAGTATCGCAAAGCTCTTTTGGACTAATTCCTTTCTCCCGAGCAGCTTGCGCAATTTTTTGACCGTGTTCATCTGTTCCAGTAAGATAAAATACTTCATATCCCATTAGTCTTTTGTACCTTGCCAGTATGTCACCTACTATGGTTGTATATGAACTTCCAATGTGTGGTTCAGCGTTAACATAATAAATAGGTGTTGTAATATAAAACTTTTTCACCATAACACCTCCAATTTAGTTGTTTTTACTTTTCAGAGAAATTATACCATAACTCTTCGATATTTGCACGAATCCATATTAGCAAAACAAAAGGTGGCTTAAAAGCCACCTTTGACCATCAGAATAAACCGACCTTATAATTTATTCTACATCGAAAAATTCTTTTAGTGGGGGGATTAAATCAAGATACTTTTTGTAATAGATCAATTTCCAACCTGGTCTAAGAAGATTCTTATCTTTTATAAACTTATTTTCTGAAAGAAGTTTTTCTTCGCTGACTCCTAATCTATATGATAACCTTTTCAATGTGTCTCCGGCGTTTACAACATACTCTAGTTTTACGGAAGTTATGCGATTTCCATCTTCGTAAGAATTCAACACTTTTCCATTCAACACTTTTTCCAAAACGCTTAAAACAATTTTTTGGACTGGTATTTCAAAATCTTTGACTATTTTTCCGAAAAGAATTGGTTCTTTTCCGTAAGTTCTGATAGATGGAACAGATAAGTAAACAACATCATTATCTTCCAGGTTTTTCCCAGCATAAGTTATTTTACCAACCTGTCTTTCATTTACGATAACCTCATATGTAATATTCTCAAAAATATCGAATAACCACGGATACGTTACGAGTTTTTTATCAAATTTGATCTTCCCATCCTCATACTGTATATTTTGTATCGTTTTTGTAATGATATTTTTTACATCTTTCCCTGTCATTCTGAGTAGTTTAACGCCGGTTGTTTTCCCGACGAGTGCATATATATCTTTTCTTGTAATATCACCTTGGACAATTCCCATGTAATTTGGATTGAAGATATTCCAGATTCCTATTGAAGACTTTGTATATTCTATTATTGCCTTGTTTACGATCTCAAGAATTAAGCTATCCTCCAAGAACGCCATGTACTTGTTGAAACCTACTGTTATTGAAGAACTAAACAATACTTCTTTAAGCCAATTTTGAAATGTACGCTCATAAATTTCAAACTTCCTTAAAAAATCTTCTGACGGAGTGTAATTTGTTAAGGGTAAATTTTCTACTTTTACAGATCTTGTTTTCCAGTTATTACCAACTTTTTCTGCACTTATTGTTATTTTATTCACACTTTCTCCGTCATTTCCAGCTAACGAATAAAACTTGTTTGACTTCTCAGAAACGTAAACAAAAGATTGATTTCCAAAAAGAAATCCATCAACGTCTTTTGAAAATTCTCTAACAAGTATGTCTCCTATGTTTAGATTACTCTCCAGTGCTATTCTTCTACCACTTAAAGGATCGGTTGTTATACCTCCGCTGGTAGCAATAAGCAAAAAATTTGCTCCTTGGCTTTTGGCAGCTGCTATAGCTTTCCTAACGCTACTGATTAAATCATCAAACTCATAGCTACCGTAAGGTACAGCAACACCTATAATCCCAACTTTTATTCCATTTTTGAGTTGTCTGACTAAGAAGCTCTTAACTCCTGGAAGATTACGCAAATTTCCAGCCAATGTTGTAGCTTTTAAACTTCGAATTACTCTACTTAGTTCTGTTTTTTCGATACTCAATTCAAAACTGCCTGGGATAAATATGTCATAACCGACTAAATTAAAAGCCTCTACTACAGGATCGTTATTTAAAGTTTGAGAAAAATCACCAAATGGTGATCCATAAAGCAGGTTTCCAGTGTCGACTAGCAATACGTCTTCGTTTAACTTTTTAAGTTCCTTAACATAGGAATCTACGACGGCTAAACCTTTTGCTTCATACGTATCACTAAAATAATTATACGGAAAAACTGTTCCGTGAAGGTTTGACGTGTGAATTATTATAATTTCCGTGGAAAATGCGATGGTGATCAAAAGATTAATCACTACCAACAAAAAGACGCATTTTCTCATTCTCTTCCCTCCTCTCTGAGTTTGTCATAACATTCTTTGCAAACAGCTATGTACTTTTCTTTTCCACCAACATCGTATATTCCACCGTTTGTCCTTGTTTTAAAAGATAAAGTACCTTTATATTCTCCACAAACTTCACATACAGCCTTTTTCTTAATGACCTCGTCTGCTAATGATAACAGTAAAGCGGTTGTTTCGAAAGGTTCCCAGAGATAGTTCATATCCAAACCAGCACAGTAAACATCTACTCCTTCTGATATCATTTTTTTGACTAGCTTCACGATAGAAGTATCGAAAAAATGAATCTCATCAATAAAGATAGCCTCTGGTTTATCGTTTAGGTTGTTGTAAAATTCATCCAGTTCAGCAACATCTTTTACTGCTTTTGCAGGCATTTTAAATAGTTTGTGTGTGACAACATCGTCTTGGCTGTATCTATTATCAATTTGTGGCTTGATTATCCTTGTTCGCTTTTTACCAAGTTCATAGATTTCCGCAAAATTAAGAAGTTCTGTAGTTTTACCTGAATACATAGGTCCAGTGATAACTGTAAGTTTTCCAAAATTTCTCAAGCTCTGCACCCCCTGTACTGTCTAAATTTCCGTCCTAATTTTGAAAAATCTGGTATAATTATACCAGAAAAGGGAGGTTATGTACAGATGAAATTAACGACATTTCAAAAAGAAAAATTAGTTGATACTCATGCTCATTTACATATGAAGCACTTTGACAACGATAGAAAAGATGTTTACGAACGTACTAGAAAGTTAAGATTTGTGTTAAATGTTTCCACGTGTATGGATGATCTTCACGATACATTAGTAGTTTCCAAAGAGCTTGAAAATGTATATGCGGCTATTGGGATACATCCACATGATTCTGCAAAAGTTCCAAAAGATTATCTTGATAAAATTGAAGAGTTTGTAAAGGGTGGAAATAAAGTTATTGCGGTAGGAGAGATAGGTCTTGATTATTTTAGAAGTTTATCACCTATTGAAATACAAAAAAAGGTTTTTATTGAGCAGCTTTTAATTGCAAAGAGTCTAAAAAAACCGGTAATTTTGCACATCAGAAACGCTTACGAAGATACGTATAAGATCATCAAAGATATTAACATCGAATGTGGTGGTATTGTACATGCATTCAGTGGCGACGAAAATTGGGCAAAAGAATTTGTTAAACTTGGGCTCAAAATAGGCATAGGAGGACCTATCACTTATCCTAAGAACGATTTGCTTAGGAATGTGGTCAAAATAATAGGTGTGGAAAATATTGTTACTGAGACAGACAGTCCTTATTTACCACCTCAACAATATCGCGGAAAGAGGAATGAACCGGTTTATGTACAGCATGTTTATGATCAATTGCTGTTGTTGTCTGGATTAAAAATGGATGAATTGTGCGATGTGATTTGGAACAATGTAAAAGAAATTTTGAAATTTCAAGTTATTGACGGGGCTGGTTGTAAAAATGATTGAAATAATAGAGGGTATATATGTTGGTAGAAGTGAAGGTAAAATTTTAGTTTCAATTGGTGGTATAGTTCTTGGAATATACACAGATGCCGAGAGTTTTTCAGAAGTTCAAGAAGGTGTTAAGATAACTGTTTTTGCAAAGATGATAGTTAACCAAGATGATATACTGCTCTATGGATTTGATTCGAAAGCGAAAAAGGAAGCGTTTGAAAAATTGATCAAAGTATCTAAGCTCGGACCTAAGACGGCTGTTAAAATACTTTCTGCAACAAATGTTCAGTATTTATCTAACGTTATATCATCTGGAGATGTTGAAAAACTTGCAAGTATACCAGGGATCGGCAAAAAGACGGCAGAAAGGATAATTGCAGAACTCAAAGATGAATTTGAACCAGTCGGTGTTGATGAAAAATTCTCAGAGGCAATAGAGGCTCTTGTATCACTGGGTTATTCAAAGACTCAAGCAAGAATGGCGGTTAATAAAGTGATTAAAGAATTTGGAGATAATAAGAATGTATCCCAAGTTATAAAAGAAGCACTGAAAGTATTGGTAAAGATGTAAAGTTGTAGATGGTGGAAAAAGGGATGGGATTATGGGGTAAATAGTGTTGGTAATGCGCTTACGCAGGTTATAGTAAATCCAACACTTGGTTATAAACTCGACCCTGGGGAACCAGGTATTTCATCTGGTGCACCAGCAAGTAGAAGTATATTACGTGTTCTTAATCAAGAACTTGCAAATTACATGGACTTTAAAAAACAAGCAATGGAAAAAGATGGATTTATCATTGCTGGTGGAATATATTTGGACCTTGAAAAACGTGGTTCTTTCCTTGCAGCCGTAGCTGGTAAAACAAAAGTTTTGATGTATATTCCTGTCGATAAGGAGAATCAAGATGGAAGAATTGAAGATGAATTAGATCCAAGTAAGATGGATAAGGACATAAAGCAATCAAAAATACAGCAAAAAATAGATGAGTTATATAGAAAACTATCCATTACAAACGATCCTTTCGAAAAGGAACAGTTACAACAACAGATATTGCTTTTGACTATGGCCATGAATGCCCTTAGTTTTGGTATGAAGATTCCGGAGTTTCTTGTTGGAATGCTTTTGAATACCACTGTGTAACATTTGAACTTTTCGTTGTGGTAATAAGTTGCATATCAAAATTCAAAGAGAATTCAGGAGGGATAGGGAGTGACATTGTCAAAGATAATTGAATCTCTTGGTTTGAAGGTTGTTTACTTTTGTTATGATTACGAAATTGAACATGGATATGTTGGCGACTTGTTGAGTATTGTGATGCGCTCGGCGCAACAGAATTCCGTGTGGTTGACGGTTCAAAGTCATGTGAATATTATTGCTGTTGCAGCTCTTACAGGAGCAAAAGCTATAATTCTTTGTGAGGGGCTCGAATTTCCAGAAGAGACAATTCATAAAGCCATGGAAGAAAATATAAATCTTCTAACATCGAATGAAAATTCATATATAACAGCAGGGAGAATATACGAACTTGGTATCAGATAAATTATTAGTTGCTGATTTGCATATACATTCTTGTTTATCTCCATGTGCGGACATAAGCATGTTACCCTCGGTTGTATGTGGAAAAAGGATAGACATCTTCTCTATAACTGATCATAACACCGCTCAAAATGTAGCGGCTTTTATTAATTTTTGTAAAGATAAAATAGTTGTTCCTGGTATAGAGATACATACAGTGGAAGATGTTCATATACTCGGATATTTTCGAGATATTGAGAGTTGCATGAAGGTTTCAAATCATGTAAGGGAGAATATTACTCCTTTTGTATACGACCCTGAAAAATTTGGTTATCAAATAGTTATAAATGAAAATGAGGAGTTCATAGAAACTGTGGACTTTTACTTGGGTTTTCCAACGAACCTCACAATTCAGCAGGCTCTTGAAATTATATATAAACACAATGGACTTGCGGTTTTTGCGCACGTTGATAGGAAATTTGGCGTAATTTACCAATTGGGTATAATTCCAAAGGGTACTGAAATAATAGAGGTCAGAAAAAAAGAGACATTCTTAGAATATACTAACAAGGGGTACATAGTCTTAACATCATCTGATGCTCATCAGCCAGATGAGATAGGTTCTCGAAAAACGTACTTTTACGATGAATTAGTAAATGTATCCGATGTTTTGACTTTTATTTGTGAGAGGAGGTTTAAAACTATTTGGGATTAATTACCATCGCAGATCATATCCACGATATTGCTGAGAATTCTATAAATGCTGGAGCGAAAAATGTTGTTGTTACAGTCAAGGAGACAGAGGATACATTTTACTTTTCTGTTGAAGATGATGCTGGTGGAATAAAGCCTGAAATACTGGACCATATTTTTGATCCATTCGTAACGACAAGGAAAAAGGAAATTCGAAGAGTAGGACTTGGTTTACCATTTCTTAAGCAAGCAACTGAACTTACAGGCGGCTATACCAAAATAACTACCAAATTAGGAATTGGAACGAAGACAGAGGCACTTTTTTACAAATCAAACATAGATTGTCAACCTGTTGGGAATTTGGTAGACACGTTTTTAGTGCTTATTTTGAATATACACATAAACTGGAAGATAAAAAGATGTTTAATGCAAGATTGTTATACAATTGATAGTGAATCAATTAAGAATTATTTTGGTGAATTAGACTCACCCATGAAAATAACTATCTTAAAAGAATTCCTTGATGAACTTGAAAAATCGTTGCATTCAAAATAACTAAATAAACCATAGATACAAGGAGGGAAACAAAGTGATTAAAAAAGGTATATTCGTACTAACGCTGGTTTTATTACTAGCTGTGTTTTCTTTTAGTTTTATCTTAGAAAGTGTTCAGTTTGAAGGATTGAAAAGACTTACAAGTTCTGAACTTGAAGAATGTTACAAAATGTATGTTGGTAAGGACGTAAATGAAAATGCAGTTTACGACATCTTAGGCAATTTAAATGACACCGGCTATTTTGATGAGATTGATTATCAAATTGTTGAAGGAAAAGAACCTGGGAAAAAGATATTAAAGATAAAAGTGATTGAAAATGAGCCAGTTAAGAAAGTAAACTTAGAAATCGTTGGTCCTGGAGTCGTAGATAAGGAAAGTATCCAAAAAGAGTTAAAGTTAAAAGAGGGAAAGCCTTTTAGCTTTACGAAATTTTGGGAAAGTATGGATAGTATAGCCAAGCTTTATTCTTCGAAAGGTTATCTTGTAGCAACTCCAAAAAGTCAAGATAAATCCTTTGCATTTGTGTATGTTGGAGGTAAGTTAGAAGGAAGTGAAATTTCTTTCTTAGTGACAGAGTACGTGCTTTACGACTTAGAGTTCGACGTTGTAAGTGAAGATGAGGATTTAAAAAAAGAATTTACGAAAATCAAGTCAGAAATAGGTATTAAAAAATACAAAGACTACGAGTCTAAGAATTGGTTTGAAAAGATATTTGATTCCGAAAAAGACTATGTCCCAACACTCCAAACAATTCAAGGAATTTTTCAAAGTATATCTAAATATGTTTATTTTAGAGTAGTTGATATGTCTGTGCAGCAAACCGGTTCCAAGATCCCTGCAAAAAGTATTTCAATAACACTAACTGACAATACCGTGGTAAGGCAACCACTGAAGCTCAAAGGTATAAAAACTGTTGGTAATACTGTTTTCACGCAGAAAGAACTCATTGGTGAAACAAAGGAAGGTACCTATACAAATTATGCTATCTTGTCAAAAATCCAGCAAATAAAGGATAAATACGACAGAGCTGGATATTTTATAGACCTTAATCTTAGTTCAGATGATGAAGGGTACATGAATATCAAAATCACAGAGATTAAGGTTAGAAATGTAAAGCTATCTGGAAACAATGTTACCAAAGACCATGTGTTTAATGATGTGATAAGTGTTAAACCGGGGGATTATCTCAAAAAGGGTGAACTACAAAATACTTATATAGAGTTATCAAAACTGAACTTTTTCAAAAATATAGACATTGGAATTGAACCTGTAGAAGGTGATAACAGCAAGGTTGATGTTGTGATTAAAATATCTGAGAAAGATAAGAAATTTGACTTTCAAGGTGGGGTAACTTGGGGACCGGTAAAAGATAGACCATGGTGGGAAGGTATTGCTGGGCTATTATCACTTTCCACTACAAATCCTTTTGGGTATGGTGAGAATATATCGATATCTT
>JBCNVJ010000138.1:0-9563 GCA_039630255.1 Fervidobacterium sp.
GATTTCTCTTTTCCTTCCCCAAAGTGTTTTAACGTATCCATTCTTTCTTGCAAATTCTTTTACACTTGATATATACTCTTGAACTCTTTTGTAATTTTCAAAGTAGGCTTCAATCATACGTTTGGTGTCCTTTACATCCAACCCTATTCTTTTAGAAAGTCCGTAAGGTGAGACTCCGTACACTATTGCAAAATTGACCATTTTACCTATCCTTCTCATGTTTTCGGTAACAAATTCTTCACTTACGTTAAATATCTTTTTAGCAGTTTCAAGATGTATATCTTTGTTTTCTCTAAATGCTTTTATCAACTCAGGGTCTTCTGTTATATGTGCAAGAACACGCAATTCAATTTGTGAATAGTCTGCTCCAAGTATGTACCATCCATCTTTTTGCGGTTTAACAGCCATTCTAATTTCTCTACCTTCGTCTGTTCTACCCGGTAGATTTTGGAGATTGGGATCAGAGCTACTCAATCTACCTGTTGCAGTACCAGTTTGATTGAAAGAAGCGTGTACTCGGCCTGTAACTCTATTTACCATGGATGGAATTGCATCAACGTATGTACTTTTCAATTTCTGGATCTTTCTGTATTCAAGTAAAAGTTTTGCGATCTCATATTCGTTAGAAAGATACTCGAGTACTTCAACATCTGTCGAGTAAGCACCAGTTGTTGTCGATTTTACAGTCGGCAAGTTTAGCTTTTCGAAAAGTATATATCCCAATTGCTTTGGAGAGTTTATGTTAAAAACTTCACCTGCTATGTCGAATATTCTTTGGGATAGTGCAGCTAATTTTTTGTCCATATCCTTCGAGAGTACGGAAAGATAGTCTGTGTCAAAATAAACGCCATTTAGCTCAAGGTCTGTAAGTACACAAATCAGTGGTAATTCTATTTTTTCGTACAAGTCGGTCATTTCGTGTGAATAAATCAATGGATAAAGTATATTATGAATCCTTAGGGACATATCAGCATCTTCTCATGAATATCTAGCTGCTGATTCAACAGGTACGTAGGAGAAATCCCCTACAAAAAGTGGCAATGAACTTTTTACAACATCTTCGTATGAGATCATCTTATGCCCTAAGAGTTTTAGGGAAAGTTCATCGAGATTAAACCTCTTTTCGTTTGGGTTAAGCAAATAAGCTTCTATCATTGTGTCAAATGATGGTGTGTAACTTTCTATTCCAATTTTCCTAAGGAACTTCATATCAAATTTAACATTATGTCCACCTAAGCTTTTTGTACCATCAAAGAGCAGTTCAAAAAGCTTTCTGCTTTGCTCAGCACCAAGGTTCTTAGAACCAACGTGTGCTATAGGAACATAAAAAGCTCTACCCTCGTCAACAGCTATTGAAATTCCCACAATCTTACCGTCATAAGGGTCTAAGGATGTAGTTTCCAAATCAAAGGCTATCTTTTTTGATTTTAAAATTTCCTCTATAAGCAGATTGAAAGTCTTCTCATCATTGATAACTTTATAATCTGCTTTCTTAAGTAAGTTCGTAGAAAGATTGAGTTCTTTAATTATGCTTGAAAATTCGAATTTTTTTAAAACCTCAAGAAGTTTTCCTTCGCGAAGTCCTGTATACAATAGACTCTTGGGCTCTATCGAAATTTCTACGTTTGTATTAAGCTCAATCAACTTTCTACTGAGCTCGTAATCTTTAAGGTAAGCCTGGAGAGTTTGCCTAACTTTCTCAGGTATCTTCGAAGTGTTTTTCAGAGCTTCCTCTATTCCCCCAAATTCTCTTAATATTTTAATGGCAGTCTTCTCGCCCACTCCGGGTACACCTGGAATATTATCGGAAGTATCTCCCACTAAAGCTAAGTATTCTTTGATTTGTGATGGATTAACACCAAATCTTTCTATAACTTCCGAGACAGTGTATTTTTTTATATCTGTCACACCCTTTTCAATACGCCACACATGGACATTTTCATTCACAAGTTGCAGCATGTCTTTATCACTTGTAATAATATTGATTTCTTCTATGTTATATTTTAGTCTATCCTTTTCAAAAATACTTACAAGGGTAGCTATTATATCATCGGCTTCGTATCCTGGTAGTTTAAGCACCTTTATCCCGAAACCTTCCACAAGTTCATCGGCCATTTCTATTTGTTTCAAAAGAGGTTCTGGTGTTTCTGGCCTATGTATTTTGTATTTATCGTACAATTCTTTTCTGTAGGTGCTACCACCTTTAACATCAAGAACGAATCCACAGTAGTCTTCGTTAATTTTAATGTTTTCTTTTATGAATTTTAGCAACATTCTTGCGAGTCCATATAAGGAGTTTGTTGGAATTCCTTTTGTGGTTGAGAGATTTTGATCTATTGCAAAATATGCCCTGTAGAGCAATCCTGTACCGTCAAATAGAAATACTCTCGCCATTAAGTTGCATCCTCCGAATTTCTAATAGGGTGTTTACAGCCCTTCGTAGATGTGGGATTATTATGGAACCACCAACGATAAGGGCTACATCGAAAGTTTCAAAGAATTCTTCATCGGATGTGTTTAGTTGCACACATCTTATCATGTGATATGTAATGCAATCATCACATCTTAAGACTAAGGATGCTACAAGTCCCATTAATTCCTTAGTTTTACTGTCAAGCGCGCCTTCTTTATACACAGCGTTGTCAAGTGCCCAGAATCGTTTTGTGTTCATTGTACCCTTGTTCAATATCTCCTGATTCATTCTTTCTCTAAATTTTTTAAATTCTTCAAGTGTTTTAAATTCCATTGAAGACATCTTCAATACCCCCGTGTAAACGATCTTTAATATTTCTCGATCCCAAAACCTGCCTGACCGGGTCCTACGTGAGTTGATATAACCTTTCCTGTTGGTGTGTAATATACATTTTTTACTTTGTAGTGCTCAAGCAAGATCTTTTCCATGTCCTTTAATTCTTCAAGATTATCACAACTAACAAGGTATATATCAACTTCACTGCCTTTTGTAAATCCCTCACTTTCTGCTTTTTTTAGTAACTCGTCCACAATACTTTTAAATCCTCTTGTTTTTGTAAAGGGAACCATATTACCCTCTTCATTTATGTATATTCCAACTCTAATCTTCAGTAACGAACCTACGAAACCAGCAAATCTGCTTACTCTGCCACCTTTGACCAAGAAATTGAAATCTTGAACATAGAAAAACGCTCCGAATCCCTTTGCAGAAATCTTTTTCTCAAGCTCTTCGGCTGTTTGTTCTAGTCCAACACCTAAGTTCAGTAATTCTCTTGCATATCTTGCCATAGGGGATATAGCAGTAGAGGCCATCTTCGAATTAACTACTCTTACAGGTATGTCAACTTCTCGGGCAGCAAGTAATGCGCTGTTAAATGTACCTGACATGGCGGAAGATATAGTTATAACAAGTATTCCTTCATATCCTTGCTCCTTTACCAGCTCATATTTGTTTTTCCAATCTTCCACTGAAGGCTGAGAACTTTTAGGAAGTTCCGGGGCAGTTTTCAACTTTTCATAAAATTTCTTTAACTCATCGAAATCTCTTGTATCATCTTTTTCATTTGTACCATCTGACCAGTTGACGTAAAGAGGTACTATATCAACATCCAGAGTACTTAACAGTTCTTTTGGAAAGTCTGAAGTGCTATCTACCAAGATTTTTACCTTTTGCATGGTTTACTCCCCCTTCTTTAATTCGATTATTAAATTAAGTAGTTGTTTGATGTGACTCACACTCGCAATCTTTACGTTCTCGTCGTGTAATTTGGAAGAACTAAAAGATGGAGCTACTATCAAATTGACTGGCAGTTTCTTGGCATTTTCTATCCGCTTCGAGATATTCACCGCAGGTCTGATGCTTCCGTCAAGACCTATTTCTCCAACCATAAAAACGTTTCCAGCAAAGGTATCCAAAAAAGACGACAAAATGGCTCCAGCGATCGCTAACTCACAGCCTGGATCAGATACGTTTATACCACCGGATACATTCATGTATATATCATGAAATTCAAGCGGCAAATTCAAGTGCTTTGATAAAACCGCAGATATTATGATAACTTTTCTCACATCTATACCGTGCGAAATTCTTCGTCCAGAAGATACTTTCACTCTCGAAACAAGTGCTTGGATTTGGACATTGAAAGGTCGAATGCCTTCGTAAACACTTGTGAATATATTACCAGCAGTTTGAGTATAAGTTAGCAACTTATCTTCGCAAACACTTTGTAATCCCTCGTGCGTCATTTGGAGTATAGCAAGCTCTCCACTTGGTCCGTAACGGTTTTTCTGTACTCTTAAGATCCTGTAATCGGTGGTTTTTTCACCTTCAAAATATATCACGGTATCCACAACATGCTCGACAAGTTTCGGACCAGCAATTATCCCTTCTTTGGTAACGTGTGCTATCAAAATAGAAGGGATTCCGTATTTTTTCGAAAATATTCGAACTTTTTCAACCACTGCTTTTATCTGGACTACACCACCTATCGGGGCGTCAATGTCTGCACTACTAATCGTTTGTATCGAGTCTATTACCACCAATTGTGCACTTTCTGGTTCAATGTCGCTCAGTACATCTTCGATCAAAGTCTCGGAAGTAATAAACAAATTGCTATTCTTTATACCTAACCTTTTAGCACGTAGACCGATTTGTGATATACTTTCTTCACCAGATACATAATAAACATTTTTGTCCGTATTAATAGCTACTGAATTACAAATCTGAAGGGCTAATGTACTTTTCCCAACACCAGGTTCTCCTCCAAGAAGTAGAACCTGACCTGCAACTATCCCACCAGCCAGAAGTTCATCAATTGCTTCTATATTTGTTTTTATGCGTAATTCCCCAGACGATTGTATTGCAGAACCAACATCAAAAAAACGAGGATGGGGCATCTCCACCCTCGTTTTATTTTCCCTAATTGATCTTTCTGCATAAGATTCCTTTAAGCTCAGTTCTTTTGCACTATTCCATTCACCGCATAACGGACATCTTCCAAACCACTTAGGTGATTCATAACCACACTTGTCGCATACGTAAATTATCTTTGCTTTAGCCATTTTTCCCTACCTTTTTTGGATTTCTAAACCTTTTGAACTTCCTTTTTCTGTTTCAGAAACACGAGTTTATCATCTTCTGGCACGACGTACACCTCACTGTCTTCTTCTATATCTCCACGTAACAGTTCTTCAGAGAGAGGATCTTCTATATATTTTTGAATGGCTCTCTTCAGAGGTCTTGCACCGTAAACAGAATCGTATCCTACATTTACAAGAAAATCTTTTGCTTCTGATGAGAGAACAAGCGAAATTTTTCTCTCAGAAAGTCGTGCCCTAATATCTTTAAGTAAAATCTCGATAATTTGCTCTATATGCTGTTTTGTAAGTTTATGAAAGACTATTATCTCGTCTACGCGATTTATAAATTCCGGTTTGAAAACCTTCTTAACTTCTTCTATAACTTTGTTTTTCATTTCGTTAAATTCGCGCTCGTGCGAAGTTTCATCAACAAATCCCAAGCTCTTTCTGGATGTTACTATTTCCGTACCACCAATGTTGCTCGTCATTATTATTATAGTATTTCTAAAATCAACAACGTGTCCTTGCGAATCTGTAAGTCGTCCATCATCCATTATTTGAAGAAGTATATTAAATACATCTGGATGTGCCTTTTCGATCTCATCAAACAAAATAACAGAGAAAGGTCTTCTCCTGACTTTTTCAGTTAATGTGCCACCTTCCTCATAACCTACATAACCAGGAGGTGCTCCTATTAAACGTGACACAGAAAACTTTTCCATATATTCACTCATATCAAATCTAATCAATGCTTTTTCATCACCAAACAAGTATTCTGCAAGAGCTTTTGCAAGCTCGGTCTTACCCACACCTGTTGGACCGAGGAACAGAAACACTCCGACAGGCCGACGTGGATCTTTCAATCCGCTTCGTGCCCTCCTTATAGCTCTGGCAATTGCTCCGATAGCTTCATCTTGTCCAACTACTCTTTCGTGAAGGGCACTTTCCAACTTTAATAATTTTTCTTTCTCGGTTTCTTCGAGCTTTTTAAGAGGTATTCCCGTCCAGCCAGCAACTACTTCTTCGATATCTGCTATATCCACTGTTGCAACAACAGTTTCAATATTTTTTCTCCATTTGTTGTACTCTTCATTGAATTTTTCTCTGAGCTGTTGCTCTTTTGTTTTTAATTCTGCTGCTTTTTCGTAGTCTTGGATGTTAACAGCATTTTCTTTCTCATTTTTCACCGATTCAATCTGCAATTTTAAAAGTTGTAGTTCATTTGGCATGGAAAATAGCTTCAAACGCGTTCTTGCACCTGCTTCATCTATGACATCTATAGCCTTATCCGGTAAGAAATGATCGGTGATATATCTTTGGGAAAGATAAACAGCTGCTTCAAGTGCTTTTTCTGTGTATCTAACCTTGTGGTGCGATTCATATTTTGCCTTTAGTCCCCTCAATATGTCAAGAGCCATTAGAGGAGTGGGTTCTTGGACGTATATTTTTTGAAACCTTCGTTCAAGCGCGGCATCTTTTTCTATGTATTTTCTATATTCATCAGGTGTTGTTGCGCCAATACAATGTAACTCTCCACGCGCAAGGGCAGGTTTGAGAATATTCGCAGCATCTACAGCACCTTCTGCAGATCCTGCACCAACGATCATGTGTAGCTCATCTATGAAAAGTATTATATCTTTATTTCCTTTAACCACTTGGAGAAGCTTTTTCATTCTTTTTTCAAATTCTCCACGGTATTTCGTTCCAGCCACAATGGCTGCAACATCAAGGGAAAATATTGTTTTTCCCTTAAGTGGTTCAGGAACTTCTCCTGATACAATTTTTTGAGCTAAACCCTCAACAATAGCACTCTTGCCAACACCAGGTTCACCTATCAAAACGGGATTATTTTTCTTTCTTCTAACTAATATCTGCATCAGTCTATCTATTTCATTTTCCCTACCAATCACAGGATCAAGTTCACCTTTCAGCGCCTGTGCGGTTAAGTCAACTCCAAATCCTTCTAATTGTCTTACAGCGGGTGACGTTACAGACTCTTCAGTTGAGGGTAATGTCTGATTTTCTTCGAAATAATCTTCATCGGATATATTCTCTGCAATTTCCTTTCTAAGTGACTGAATATTAACGTTTAATTTCTTCAAAATATGCACAGCTATACCTTCACCTTCGCGAAGGATTCCCAATAGTAAATGTTCTGGATCTATTTTATCACTACCAGACATTCTTGCTTCTTCAAAAGCTATCTCTGTAACTTTTCGTGCTCTTGGTGTCATCTGCGGGGACATTATAAACCCTCGCATGCCAAGTCCCACTATTGAGATAACTTCATTTTTGACTCTTGCATAAGTTAAGCCATATCTTTCGAGTATTCCTGATAGTGGCTTATCATTAAGTTTCAAAATTGCAAGCAGCAAGTGTTCAGTTCCAACATAAGAATGTCCAAGATCTTTTGCCTCTTCTTGAGCAGTTACAAACACTTTTGCAGATCGCTCTGAAAATCTATCAAACATACGTTCACCTCCAAATTTCAAAATAATTATACCATATTCAATTAAAAAAATAAAGCGGGTACATCCCCCCGCCATACATGTTAAAAATATAACATCTCATTTGAACAGAAATCTTTTTATAAATTCTTCGTTATGTTTAAAATCATAATCTGAAAAAATTGCCTTACCAAGTAGGATAACGCGTCCATTGCCGTAGTTAAATTGTCCAGCGAGTATTATCTTATCAACCTTTACAGCATCATATCTTCCATCTGAATCTACACTTTTTGCTGTATCTGATGTAACAAGCATGGTGAACTCTCCATATGGAACTATTGAACATGGTGAGTAAAACCTTACGTTGTTTGCAAGTATTTTAAAGTTTGTACCGTAATTGTTAATTTCGTCAATGACTTGGTCGTCGTTAAACCGTGCAGGTGCGTCCATAAAATCAAGAAACGTGTTTAAATCTTCTGTGGTCCCACCGTTTTGATAATCGCTTTTTGATGTTATTATTAATGTGCCACCATTTTTAACAAAAAGCGCTGCATTTTTGATTTCTTCGATTGAATAATCTTTACCATTCATAATTACAAGATACTTTCCGTTTAAAGCTCCGATCTTTTGGATATAGTTTATTTGATAACCAATACTCACAAGGTAATTCTCAAGTAGTGTTAGTTTATCTTTTGTATAATCATTCGAATGTCCAACATCAATGTAAACGACGTTCGGATGCTGTATTACGTTATCCCTAACTTCAGTGAGTTTGAAAATACTGAAAAGTTCTTGCACATCAACAACAGCTGATGCAGACTTTATGAGTGACAAATAAACGTTAAAATACTCTTCATCGCTTCCCTTGAGAACGTATATTTTTTTTGGAAAATTGTTTAACCATTCTATCTCTGCAGGTAATAATTCTTTGAAAAAACTTAATCCATCCTTTGAAGGTCCTGGTATGATTATCGCATCAACATCGTTATAATCTACAAGCATGGTTTCAGGGTATACTACTAAGTCTCCCCTATTTTCGAGTAAATCAATGAACCTCTTGAACTCTGCTGTAAATTCATTCTCATGCAATTTGTCAATTAGAATGGTAAGACCTGTGTTTTCAAGAACTTCAAAATTAAACGACTGAATGTTTTTTCCATTAAACAAAACTTCGATCTTCTTATTTCCAGCAGTTAAAGCCCCGAGGTTTACAGTTTTGTTTCGGAAAATGTCGTAAGGCTTGAACAATAACTTCTCATACAGAATCACCTTGCCATTTAAAAGTACTTTTAATTCACCTTCCTCTATCTTATCGTTTGTATTATAAATATCAAAAACAAAGTTAACTTCCTGACCTATTCTTGGTTTGTTTGGCCCCAACCTGAGATAGTTAACCTTTACGGAAGAGCTTGATTCTGTCCATATTGGTGCAGATACTACCTCATCACCATCTTTTTGAACAACTTTCACAAAATACCATTCGTATCCATCTGGAATGTAGAAAGTTTTCACAAACTCAAACTTATCTTTTCCAGTAACATTTGTAATTTCAAACGAACCAGACTGAGATATAACCTCTAATTTTTCAACAGGATCATTGATATCTTCGTACACTATTCGTAAAGTTAATTGCGTGGCGTCGTACAGTATACTTCCCATTATACTATCATTTCCGTACACATAAAGTTTGACGTTTTTATCTTCACTTGCGAATGTTCTTCTATTCCACAATGCATTCATTATCTCTTCGTAAGTTAACTCCGTTGCTAAAATTCCCGTTCTTGAATCATTGGCATTTAACCAATCCTGTCTATGATTATCCTGGTTGGCGGTCGGACCAAGATGCCAACCCCTGTCGAGTGCTAAGATAAAATTATTGTACATTTCCTGGGAAATCGTGTCGTTATCTGGAGAGTTACCATTTCCTATTTCTATCAGGTTGACATACTTATCGGCTTCTGGTACAAACCAGAAGTCTTGAAAATTACCAAAGGTTACTCCGGGATGATTAAACTGTGCAAGTTTCTTGGTTTTTATTATCCATTCGTAAAAATCTTTTAAATC
>JBCNVJ010000139.1:0-1093 GCA_039630255.1 Fervidobacterium sp.
TACGTCTTTTTCTTAATTACTTATCTTTTATTATTTCTGGTTATCTATGGTCAATAAGAGAAAAAGAAAGATATGATATAATATTAGTATACGCTGTTTCTCCGATTTTCCAAGCTTTACCTGCTTTAAAGTATGCTAAACGATACAACGTGCCATGTTATTTGTATTTACAAGATCTATGGCCAGATAGCTTTATTGTTGCAGCAAGTGTAAAGAACAAGATTTTAATATCCTTGGTAAGCAAAATTGTAGATTTTATTCACAAAAAATCTACAAAGATACTTGTAACCTCACAAAGTATGCGCGAAACACTCTTGCAAAGAAACGTACCTGACGAAAAGATAATTTACTTACCACAGTACGCGGAAGAATTTTATGTTCCTTTAGAAGAGAAAGAGATAAACGAGATTGACATAAGTAAATTCAACATAACCTACACTGGTAACATTGGGTATGTTCAGGGACTTGATATATTACCAAAAGCAGCAAAGATATTGAAAGAAAAGGGTATTACAAACGTAATCTTCAACATTGTGGGTGATGGAAGGTACAAAAAAGAACTTATGGAACTCATAAAATCTCTCGGTGTTGAAGATTACTTTAAATTTATAGACATAGTCCCAGCTACGCGTATCCCCGAAATACTTGCAGCAAGCGATGTTGCTTTGTTAAGTTATATGCCAAACGAATTACTCTCTAAGTATATACCTGCAAAATTACAGACTTATATGGCTTGTGGAAAACCTATCATTGCCATAGCCGACGGAGAGACAAAAAGGATAATACAAGAAGCAAAATGTGGAACATGTGTGCGACCGGGTGAACCAAACGAGCTTGTTGATGCGATAGTTAATTTTTTAAATGCAAAAAATGAAACCATAATGGATTTTGGTCAGAATGCACGACGTTATTATGAGGAAAATTTTGACAAAAATAAAATACTTGATAAACTCGAGAATATATTCTTGGGGAGGTGTTGATTAATTTGCTTATCGAGGAGAATACCCCTTACTTTAACGACAAAGTTATCTTAGTGACAGGTGGTACAGGTTCGTTCGGAAATGCATTCCTTAGGAAATTTCTAAACACTGGC
>JBCNVJ010000014.1:0-6497 GCA_039630255.1 Fervidobacterium sp.
TTTCTCTTTTCCGTCCATTGCTTCCAATAATCTACAACTTCGCTTATATTGCTACATAATTTACTGTGTGGGTTAACTTTAAAATGAAGATTTTCTAAAAATTTTAATGCCTCCCATTGGGTTTTTAAGCCGTACGTTTGCGGTTTTACAATGTAATAAATGAACGCATCAAGTCTTCTTTGCGCAACTTCAGCTGGATCAAGTAAGTGCAATGTGCCAGCCGCTGCATTACGAGGATTTGCAAATGGAGAAAGTCCTTCCTCTTCCCTTTGCTGGTTGAATTGTTCAAAATATTGTACGGGCATAAATATTTCTCCACGCACTTCAATTGTTAGTGGTTCTAGCAGTCGGAGCGGGATAGATTTTATAGTTCTTACATTTGCCGTAACATCATCCCCTCTGATACCATCCCCACGAGTTATTGCTTTTACCAAAATTCCATTTTCGTATCGTAAAGCGATAGATACACCATCTATTTTGAGCTCAGCCACGTATTCAACCTCACCAACGCTCTTTTTTATTCTTTCATCAAAATTTAAGATCTCCAGCTCGTTGTAAGTATTATCCAAACTCAGCATTGGCTCACTGTGATCAACGCTCTCAAATCCTTCCAAGAGCTGACCACCAACTCTTTGTGTTGGAGAGTCAGCTGTTTTGAGTTCAGGATATCTCTCTTCCAGTTCGATCAATCTTTTCATCATCTTATCGTATTCTTCGTCGCTTATAACAGGTTGAGCAAGCACGTAATATCTATAGTTGTGATACTCTATTTGTTTTCTTAGTCTTTCGACTTCTTGCTTAACTTTCTCCGGAACCATAAAACACCTCCGGGAGTTTGATTGGTTTTAAGTTACAAACGGAAAGCTTCAAGTTATAATCCATCTTCCACACTTTATCTTTTCTTTTTGCATTTGGTCTTTTTCGAAGAATTAACCTGACCGGTGAATTTATCAATTTTTTTGTCTGCATAAATCTTTATTTCATCTTCGGAAACTTCAACAAAGTCGATTTCCATTCGTATCTTATCTGCTTTTACTACTTTCGCATTTAGAACGTCTCCTATTCTGTATATCTTTCCTGTGTGTTTTCCTACAAGAATACTTTTTTGTTCGTCGTAGTAATAATAGTCATCGAGTGTGGAAATATGAATTAAACCAGAAATATACTTATCGGGTATTTCCACGAGGAACCCCAAATTTGGTAACTGAAGTTACAACAACTTTATACACCTCTCCAATGTGATTTGATATGTAATCGATCTTTTTAAGTGCATCGTAATCCCATTCTGCTTCATCTGCAATTCTCTCTCTCTTACTACAGTGAATGGCCGTTTTCTCAAGATACTTTTGGAGTGCTTTAATTTCTTTTTTCGACAACTTTCCATCTTTCTCAAGATAGGTTTTCAGTAAACGATGTACTATAAGATCAGCATATCGACGAATGGGTGAAGTAAAATGTGTATAAGCTTCTGATGCCAATCCAAAGTGCCCAACATTGCTTGACGAATATATTGCACGCTTCATGGATCTTACCATCAACCTTTGAATACTGCTTCTCAACGGATGGTCTTTTGTTTTCTCAAGTAGTTCTTGTAAAATTTTCGGATGTACTCGCTGAGGTAGCTTCATGTTTATACCAATTGCACTAAGATAGTTCTTAAGTTGTAAAAGTGTGTCGAAATCTGGTTCTTCATGAACTCTATAGATAAATGGTATATCAGCATTGTGGAATATTTCAGCAACAGTTTCGTTTGCTTTTATCATAAACTCTTCAATTATAACTTCAGACTCGCCACGTCTTCGTGGAATAATATCAACAGCATGTCCGTTCTCGTCCAAAATGATTTTAACCTCATCACCCTCTATATCTAATATAGCTCCTCGCCGCCTTCTATTTTCCCTAAGAATATCTTTAAGTTCTTTCATCACATATATGTGCTCTGCCAAATCTTTCAATTTATCTCCTTCTGGTTTACCCTCTAAGAACGCATTAACATCATCGTAAACAAGTCTTCTATAGCTTCTTATCACTCCATTACCTATTTTGTAACTTACCACGTCACCTTCTTTGTTAATCTCCATTAGAAGAGACATAACTAATCTATCTTCCCCTTGAACTAAGCTACATAGACCGTTTGATAATTTGAAAGGCAACATGGGAATCACTCTGTCTGCAAGATAAATACTTGTTGCACGGTTAAATGCTTCTTTATCAAGCGCCGTGTTCGGTTTTACGTAGTGTGAAACATCTGCAATATGTACGCCAAGAAGATAATTTCCGTTAGACAATTTTTTCACTTGGACCGCATCATCAAAATCTTTCGCATCAATTCCATCTATTGTTACGATGATTTCATCTCTAAAATCCCATCGTCCCTCCAGATCTTTCTCAGAAACTTTATCTGGAAGTTTTGATACCTCTTCCATAACATCATCTGGAAACTGAACCGGGAGACCATGTTTGATAACAACGGTGGGAAAATCGGTTGCAGGATCCTCTACACGTCCAAGTACCTCAACAATCCGTGCTTCTGGTGAGCGTTTCATGGAAGGGTATTTCGTTATTTGTGCCACAACTTTCATCCCTGGTTTCGCACCATTTATATCCTCTACTTGTACTTTAAACTCGTATGGTAACTTTGGATCATCAGGTATTACAAACGCAAACTGCCCTCTGGTTTCGAAAACACCTACGAATTGCTTTATGCCTCTTTCTAATATCTTTGTAACTCTTCCTTCTGGAAGATCATACCACTTTCCTATGATTTGTACTTGAACTTTATCCTTGTGCATCGCAAGATTGGTCTTTTCTATTGGAACAGCTATCTCTTGACCATCGTCAGTGGTAACAAACGCTATATTCCCACTTCTTGTGAATTCTATTATTCCTATGAGTAAATTCCCTTTTGTCAGTTGATATCTCCCATCATCTCCCTTGAATACATAGCCGGAATTAACAAGTTCTTCGAGTTGTTTCCTCAAAAGTTGCTTCTCTTTACCATCGGTAACATTAAAATACCGACATATTTCTTTGTAAGTCATAGGTTTATAATCTGATTGCTTGAATAGTTTTTTCAGTTCTGTTTTCTTAGGCATTAAACTTCCTCCCAATGATTTACTAAATAAGATATCTTTTTAATCTTAAGATATTTGAGTGTACAAGGATATTATATCATTAATCTCACTACAGAGCAAAAATCTTCTCTATTTCATTTCCTAAAGTACTTTGACCTTGGTATTTTTAGATGGTATCCTTTTACTGAAAGAATAAAAAGCAGAAGGAGGAAAAACAGTGGAGAGAAAAACTATATTTTCTTTTGAATCCTTCATTTTCTTATTCTTTTTATTACTCTTTTTCTGGGCATTTATCCACACTATGGGAAGTGCGAATTTTTTCAAAACCCTCATGGCTACTGCCCATGATTTGCTACTGAACACTGTTTTTTTCATCATGGCTGTAGCGGTGCTTACGGGTGCGTTTGCCTCTCTTTTGACAGAGTTTGGAATTGTTCACTGGATTCACATGCTACTTGATAAGCTTATGAAACCACTTTACAATATGCCAGGTATTGCTGCTATGGGTATTTTATCAACTTATTTCTCAGATAACCCAGCCATCATTGCCTTAGCAAAAGACAAATCATTTATCTCGCATTTTGAGAGATGGCAGGAACCTCTTTTATGTAATCTCGGTACAGCATTTGGTATGGGAATGATAGTTTCAACATTCTTCATAGCTCAAGGTGGTAGGGCTGGAATTAACTTAGTCCCAGCCGTCATTGTAGGAAATATTGCAACTATAATAGGAAGTATAGTAAGTGTGCGTTTGTTCTCATATTGGACAAAAAAACGACTTGGTAGTATCCATAAAGAGATAGACCATGCAAACCTAAGGTATCGAGAAATTAGGGAAGGAAATGTTTTTGAAAGATTCCTCGAAGCAATGCTTGATGGTGGTAAAACAGGAGTAGATATAGGTATCGGAATTATACCAGGTGTATTAACGATAAGTACGATAGTAATGATGCTTACGTTCGGTCCAAAAGATCCTAACATAGGTTACCAAGGATTAGCTTACGAAGGGATAGCGCTGTTTGATAAAATTGGTAAATGGTTGTTTGTACCTTTTAAACTTCTTTTCGGATTTGATTCTCCCCAGTTGATAGCTTTTCCTATAACATGCCTTGGTTCAACTGGTGCTGCTCTTGCACTCGTTCCGAGGTTCATGGAACATGGCTTAGTAAAACCAAGCGATGTTGCAGTCTTTACCGCAATAGGTATGACGTGGAGTGGTTATCTGAGCACTCATGTGGGTATGATGGATGCTCTTGGTTACAGATATTTAACAAGCAAAGCCATTCTTTCACACACACTTGGTGGACTTATCGCAGGGTTTAGTGCAAATCTTATTTACAACCTATTATTTTAAAAGTGAGGATATACAAATATGGAAATAATGCGGAATTTTAAAGTTTTTCAAACTTCTGGAGAACTGAGAACAAATACGTATCTACTGAGTACCAACGGTGTTAACTACATCATCGACCCGGGAAAAGGTGTAAGTGAATTTGTACAACTTGATACTCAATACCAAGTAATTCTCACTCATGGACATTACGACCATATAAGTGGATTAAATGAGATAAGACCACAGAAATTATATATTTCAAATGAAGAGAGTGTTTATCTATCAGATCCTTACCTGAATCTTTCCATATTGTTCGGAGAGCTTTTCTCAATAGATATTCGATGGTATAATGTAGACGAATATTTTCAGGTAATTCCGGCACCGGGTCATACTTACGGTTCTCGCGTCATTATATTTGATGGATTTATATTCACCGGCGATGTCGTCTTTATTGATACAATCGGAAGAGTTGATTTGTATCTTGACAATTCTGTTCGAAGAAAAATGCGCGAGGAAATGAAAAACACTGTGAGTGTACTAAGAGAGAAATTTAAAAAATTACCACAAGATTGGATCGTTTGCCCTGGACACGGTAACATTTTTGAATTAAGAGAACTTTTTAAGTTGAATCCATTTTTTAAATAAATATTGATTGGAAGGTTTAAAAGTGAATACAAAAGACATTTACTCCCAAGAGTATCTTGAAAGACTGAAAAGCTTGGAACTTAAAAGGAAAGTTATTCTCGATGTACTTAGAGATTACAAGAACATCAGCAAACACAAAATATCCACCCTTGAAAGAAATTTAGAAAGACCGGAAAAAATAGGATTGACAAAGGTTAATCCTATTGTTTTTTCGTTCCTTTTGAATAGTTTGTTCACTATAAATGAGAGTATAGAATACAAAATCATTGAATTCGAAAGAAACAAAGTCTCCAGATATATACTTTTTGAAATCTTGTTTTGGGCAAAGCCTTCTACTTTTGCTTTTCCAAACGAAGATGTCAAAAATTACAAAGAATTTATGAATAAGAAAAGAAAAAGGCTCAGGGAATTCAACCTGGAAAATTATTTGCAGCTTTACGCATTGGAAAGTTCTGAAAAAGATACATTCATCAGAGAGATATCCAAAAAAGCATTAGAAATTCAACCTGAGAATGTCGAAGATTACATTTGGATGCGTGATTTTATATTTTATCTTGATCCAATGGAGAAAAACAAAATTAAGAGTAAATTACATCCTTATGTTTGGAAGGTTTTATCTAACACAAGTGGAGTACCTGTTATTATCGATGGGAATAATGTTCTAATGTCTAATAAATTAGTGGGGAGTGAAAAAATTGATGTTCTTTTATCACTAATTGCAAAACTTGATCGATTGTACTTTCCGTTTTACATCGTGTTTGATGAAAATGCAAAATACAAATTCAAAACAAAGTATTTCAATTACAAAAGAGTTTATTTCCATTCTCCAGCCGATGAACTTATCATAGCACTTGCAAAAGAAATTAAAGGTGTAGTATGCTCAATGGACAAGTTTAAGGAATACGAACTAGTCGAAAACATATGGTATAAACTTAAATTGTGAAAAACAAAAATTAATTTGGAGTTGCCGAATATGATAATCTTAGCTTCATCATCACCAAGGCGAAAGCAATTACTTAGACAACTTGGCTTAGAATTTGAAATTATATCACCACAACTACACGAGGTTATAGATCCTTCGAAAAAACCTCAGGAAATTGTTGTCGAACTTGCAAAAGAAAAAGCAAGATCAGTGAGAAAAAAATGTTCTGAAGGTGATATAATTATATCAGCAGATACAATCGTTGTATACAAAAAGAGTATTCTTGGAAAACCTGCAAATGAATCAGAAGCTTTTGACATGCTTAGTAAAATATCTGGAAAATGGCACAGGGTTTATACGGGTGTTTGTCTCTTGGTGGGTAACGAAGAGATATCTTTTTACGAAGTAACAAAAGTCAAGTTCAGAAAAATGGAGAAAGAAGAGATAGAGTATTATGTGAAGACTGAAGAACCTTTGGATAAAGCAGGTGCTTACGGAATCCAAGGCTTAGGTGCTGTCGATT